>NZ_JBPGXU010000053.1:0-27243 GCF_056755675.1 Luteibacter sp. KNZ12-1A
AGCCAGTACTGTTCGTCCTCCGGGGCCGTCTCGCTGCCGGCGTGCGCAGCCTCGGCCAACGCGAAGTTCGAGAACGCGCCCGCGGGTGCCGGGCCGGGGCCCTGGCCTGTCCGTTGCGCGTAAAGGGCGGCGAGATCGCTCACGATCACGCCGAACGACCAGCCGTCGCAAACGATATGGTGCGCGGCGATGGTCAGCAGGTGGCGGTCGGCACCGAGACGGAACAATTCGGCGCGGACCAGGGGGCCGTTCTCGAGGTCGAACGGCGTCGTGACGATGCGCGAGAACGCGGCCGTGATCCGTGCGTCGCTCTCGAACGGAGCCAGCAGGGAAAGATCGTGGAAGGCGATCGGCAGCGTGGCATGGCCGGTGACGAAGAGGCCTTCGCCATCGCCGCTGAACGTCGCGCGCAAGGCCTCGTGGCGATCGACGATCGCCTGCAGTGCCCATTCGAGAGCCGGCACGTCGAGCAAGCCCTTGAGGTCGAGCGAAACCGCTTCGTTATAAGCCAGCGAGGCCTCCGGCTCCAGCCGGGATGCCAGCCACACCTCGCGCTGCGGTGCCGTCGTCGGGACGAGCCGCGTGAGCGGCGCGCCTGCGAACGGATCGTAGTCGACCGCCGTGGCGGCGGCCAGCTCATTGTGCGTCATGCGGTCACCCTCAGGTACTTGCCCGGCGCATCCGGGTTGGGAACGAACCACGCGGGACGTCCTTCGGGGTCCTTGCCGAGCCGCGCGCCGGGTACGGGCGGATGCTCGGCATCGAAGGTGGCCGTCTCGCGGCGGCGCGGCAGGAATTCCGCTTCCTGCATTTCAAGGATGGATTCACGGAAGGCATTCGCGATCGCGGCGAAATCCGCCTCGCTGTGCGCTGTCGTGAAGAAGCAAGGGAAGTTGTCCAGGATGTGAATGCCGCGGCTGCGCATCATCGCGAAGAGCAGATCCTGCAGCGGATGGTCTTCGTCGAAGATCGTCTTCCACACGGATGAGAAGTGCACGATGTGAACCGGCGCGCCGACACTGACGCAGAAGGCGTTGAGTTCCTCGGCCATCGCCGTGACCTTCGCGTTGAGCGATGCCTGGAGCTCGGGACCCTCTTGCACGAGATGATTCAGCACCGCGTGCGCCGCGGCCAGGGCCAGCGGGTGGCGCACGAAGGTACCGGCAAAGTACGTGACGCCGACCGTCGGCGTGGAATCGTCGCCGAACCGCCAGTGGCCGCCATCGAGCGCGTCCATGAAGCGGCGCTTGCCGGCGATCACGCCGATGGGGAAGCCGCCACCGACGACCTTGCCATACGACGCCATGTCGGCATCGATGCCGAGCATGGCCTGGGCTCCGCGCGGATGCGAGCGGAAGCCCGTGACCACTTCATCGAAGATCAGCAAGGAGCCGGATTCCTCGGTGATCGCGCGCAGTTCCTGGAGGAACTCCACCGGCTGGAAATCGGGACGGCGGCTCTGCACCGGCTCGACAAGGACCGCTGCGATCGACGAGGCGCGCTCGCGGATGATCGCCAGGGATTCGGGCGTGCCGTAGTCGAGTACGAGGACGTGCTCGGAAGTGTTCTTGAGAATACCCGGCGCAGCCGGCACCGACTTCAGCTTCTTCGTGCCGCGGACGATCACCTCGTCGAAGATCCCGTGGTATGAACCGGTGAAGATCACCAGCGTGTCGCGGCCGGTGACCGTACGCGCCACGCGAACGCAACCCATGACGGCTTCGGAGCCGGTGTTGCAGAGAGCCGCACGGTCGAAGCCGGTCAACTCGCAGACCTGCTTCGCGACGATGCCAGCGAGTGGATGCTGCGGACCGATTTCGTACCCGGCATCGAGCTGCTTGCGCACGGTGTCGAGTACGAAGTCGGGCTGCCAGCCGAACAGGTTCATGCCGAAGCCGTTCAGCGCATCGACGTACATATTGCCGTCGAGGTCCCAGACCTTGGAGCCCTTGGAACGCTCGATCACGATCTGGTAGACGATTTCCTTCAGCAAGGGACGGAAGCCGTTCACTACGCGCGGGTCGGCGAGGTGCGGGCGGTGCTCTTCCGTATAGGCCTTGGACGCCTTGCTGCGCTCGATGTAGCGGCGCATGAACGCGTCGAGGCGCGCGCGCTGCCTCGCGGAGAGGTTGGTGTTCGTGGAATGGATACGGGCGATCGCGCCGAAGGCTTTCTTCACATCGTAGGTGGTGTGCGCGAGCGCCGCTTCCTCGTCGTTGGCGGCGGAGCCCTGGCCCTGTGTCGAAGCCGTGCCTTGTGCCGAAGCCGTGCCCTGTGCCGAAGCCGTGCCCTGTGTGGGGCCCGTGCTGTGTGTGGGAGCCGCTTCAGCGGCGATGGCCGCGGGAGCGGCCGCCAGGTTGTCGCGAGCCCCCATCGCCGCTGAAGCGGCTCCCACAGGGGCCGCGGCTCCCGCGGAAGCGGTGGCTCCCGCCAGCAACGCCAGCTGTTCCCGCATGATCTGCATTTGTTGTGCGATCACGTCCTGGACCAGTCCGCCGCCGGTGGCCAGGGCCACCGGTGCCACCGCCGTGACAGGCGCGGCGATAGCCGCGGCCACGGGCGCAGCCGACTGGGTTTCAGCCGGCAACAGGCGATCGATATGAGCGGCGAGTCGTTCGAACGACGAGCACCCGTCCATCAGTTCGCGAAAAGTGATCTTGAGCGCGTAGGTCTTCTGCAATTGCAAGGCGACCTGGGTCAGTGACAGCGAGTCGAGTCCCAGTTCGACGAAATTGGCCGATGGGTCGACGCCTTCGAGTTCGGTGCCGGACACATCCTCGAACAGGGCGGCGAGTTCGCCGACAAGACGCTGGGGACGGGCGGTGGAATGTGCGGAAGGCATCGGCATGAGAACAGGCTCCGGTACGACGGGAGAAACGGTGGCGAGCGGCAGATGGGGCGCCGCATTGGCGATCGGCGTGACGGACGCGGGAAGGCGCGCGTCGATCCAGTGCCGCTTGCGTTCGAAAGGATAGGTAGGCAGTCGCACGCGGCGCCGATTCGCGCGATGGTCAAGCGCACCGGTGTCGACGCCGACCCCGGCGGACCACAAGGCGCCCGCGGCGCCGAGCCATGCGGCACGCTCGTCGGCGGGACCATCTCCCAGCGAAGCGACGATCGTGCGGCCGCGGCTCTGCGAGTGCTGCCGTGCGAGCAAGGCTAGACTTGGCCGTGGACCGACTTCGAGGAAGGCATGCGTGCCGTCGTCCAGCGCGTGCAGCAATGCCGGCGAGAAGCGCACCGTGTGGCGCATGTGCCGGGTCCAGTAGTCCGGCGAGGTGGCTTCCTCGTCCGTCAGCGGCAGGCCGGTCAGCGTGGAGACGATTCGGATCCGCGGTGCGGAGAGCGAGACCGCGGCCACTTCGGCACGGAACGCATCCAGCACGGGATCCATCATCGCGGAGTGGAAGCCGTGCGAGGTGTGCAGCACGCGGCAGGCGACGCCTTCGGCTTCGAGCGCCGTGCGGAAAGCCTCGACGGCCTCGGTATCGCCGGAGACGACGCTGGCGTTCGGCGCGTTTTCGGCGGCGAGGGAAAGAGCGTCCGGGAGCCGGGCGCGCAGCTCCGCGGCTCCCAGGCGAACGGAAAGCATGGACCCGGCGGGTAGGGCCTGCATCATGCGGCCCCGGCGCGCGACGAGCCGGGCGGCATCGGCCAACGACATGACGCCAGCGAGTGCGGCGGCGGCAAATTCGCCGACGCTGTGGCCGATCATGGCGACGGGTTCGACACCCAGGTTCATCCACAGGCGGGCAAGCGCATATTCAAGCGCGAAGGTCGCGGGCTGGGTCAGTTCGGTCGCCTTCAGCGCATCGGCATCCGCGGCGAACATGCGGTCGCGCAGGTCGAAGCCGAGCTCACCGCGCAGGGCGCCGGCGACTTCATCGAGCGCGGCGCGGAACACGGGCTCCGTGGCGTGCAGTTCGCGACCCATGCCGGCGTACTGCGACCCCTGTCCCGGAAAGAGGAAGACCATGCCGGGCGATGGCGTCGCACATGCACGGCACATCGCCGCGGCGGCGATATCGCGCAGCTTTGTCACCGCATCCTCGGTGGACGAGGCAACGACGTGGCTGCGCTGGACGAAGGCTTTGCGGCCGCGCGCGAGGGTCCACGCGGTGTCGGCGAGGTTGCCATCCGGGTGCGCGGCGAGATGATCGGCGAGTTGCGCCGCGGCGTTGCCGAGCGCCGTGGGCGTCCGCGCGGAAATCAGCAGAAGCTGGACGCCGCTGGCCGCATCGGAAGGAGTGCGCTCCGGCGCCTCCTCGAGAATCACATGGGCATTGGTGCCGCCGACGCCGAACGAGCTGACTCCTGCACGCAGGGGGCCGCCAGCGGTCTGCCACGGACGCAGCGTGTCGTTCACGACGAACGGGGAGTCGGCGAGGTTGAGGCGCGGATTGGCCGCGGTGTAATGCAGCGAAGGGGGCAGGCGACGCTCGCACAATGCCAGCGACGTCTTGATGACGCTGGCCGCACCGGCGGCCATCACGAGGTGGCCGACGTTGCTCTTGAGCGAGCCCAGGGCGCAGAAGCCCTTGTCGGTCGTTGCCTGGCGGAACGCTTGCGTCAGTCCTTCCAGTTCGATCGGATCGCCGAGCGGCGTGGCCGTGCCATGCGCCTCGACATAGGAGATGTCACGTGGCGACACACCGGCATCGTCCAGGGCCATCGTGATCACCGCGGCCTGGCCGGCGGCATTCGGCGCGGTGAAGCTCGCCTTGACGCCGCCATCGTTGTTGACCGCGGCACCGCGAATCACCGCATAGATGGGATCGCCATCGCGTAGCGCATCGGAAAGGCGCTTCAGCAGGACCACGGCCGCGCCGTCGCTGAACACCGTGCCCTGCGCATCGGCGTCGAAGGTCCGCGTATGGCCGTCGGGCGAAAGCATGGAGCCTTCCTGCGCGACGTAGCCACTGTTCGGCGGGCAGGAAATCGACGAGCCGCCGGCCAGCGCCATGCCGCAGCGACCCGCGCGCAAGGCGTCGAAGGCCTGCGTGATGGCGACAAGCGAGGTGGAGCATGCCGTATTGAGGCTGATCGCCGGGCCTGTCAGGTTGAGCTTGTGCGCGACGCGCGTGGCCAGGTAATCCTTCTCGTTCCCAAGCATGACCTGGAAGGCGCCAAGCTTGTCGATGAGGTCGGGTCGCCCGCTGATGTGCTTCTGGTAGTACGTCGCGTTATGCATGCCACCGAAGACGCCCACCGGCGTGTCTTGCGCATCTGGCACGTAGCCGCCGCGCTCAAGGCACTCCCAGCACAGCTCCAGGAACAGGCGTTGCTGAGGATCGGTGAGCTCGGCCTCGCGCGGCGACATGCCGAAGAAGCTGGCATCGAACTGCTCGACATCGTCGATGACACCGCGGGCAGCGACGTAAGCCGGATCGTCCCGATCCGCCTGGCTGACGGCGGGATCGAGTTCGCCGGGTGTGAAGTAGCGGATCGATTCGCGTCCGGCGCAGAGGTTGTCCCAGAAGGTCTCGACGTCGGGTGCACCGGGGAAGCGGCCGGCCATGGCGATGATCGCCACCGGCTCCCCCGCCGCCGGCGCGCCGCCCGACAAGCGTCCTGCCAACGCCTGCCGGGTGGCGCGCCCCTCGATGGTGGCCGCGACGGCGGCCGGGGTCGGCTGCGCGAAGAAGCCGACCAGTGAAGGGGTCGGCGACAGCTCTTCGTGCACGCGAGTCATGGCGCGCGTCGCAAGAAGGGAGCTGCCGCCGAGGTCGAAGAAGTTGTCGTCGCGACCGACCGTGTCCAGGCCGAGCGTCTCGGCAAAGATGGCGCATAGCCGCGTTTCGATGTCACCGTGCGGTGCCACGAAAGGCGCTGCCAACTCGGGACGGGCGCTGCTGGGCGAGGGCAGGGCGCGACGGTCGAGCTTGCCGTTGTCGTTGATCGGTAGCGCGTCCAGACGCATCCACGCCACGGGAAGCATGTACTCCGGTAGCGTGAGGGCGAGCGCATCGCGAAGCCCGCGTGCGGTCACGGTCTCGTCGTGGCCGACGTAATAGGCGACCAGGCGCTTCTCGCCGGGCGCGTCTTCGCGGGCGATCACTGCCGCGGCGTTGACACCGGGCAAGGCGCGCAGCGCGATGTCGATCTCGCCTGTCTCGATGCGGTAGCCACGAATCTTTACCTGACCGTCGGCACGGCCGACGAAGGCAAGGTTGCCATCGGGTAACCAGTGCACCAGGTCGCCGGTGCGGTAACGCGTGCCACCGGCGACGAAGCGCTCCGCGGTGAGTTCGGGACGGTTGAGGTAGCCGCGCGCGACGCCGCTGCCACCGATGAATAGTTCGCCGGTATCGCCAGGGGCGACGTCGTTGCCTTCCGGGTCGAGAACATGAAGCGTGGTTTCGCCGATCGGCATGCCGATGGGAATCGCGTGAAGCCCATCGGGGAGTTCACGCGGGATCGGATACGTCGTTGCGAAGGTGGTGCATTCCGTCGGACCGTAACCGTTGATCAGCTGCGTGGCCGGAAGCGCGGCGTAGGCCTTGCGTACATGCGGCACCGAGAGCGCTTCGCCACCGGTGAGCACCACGCGCAGGCCCGAGAGGTTGCTCGCATCGTCGTCGACGATCGCGTTGAACAACGCCGCGGTCAGCCAGGCGATCTCGGCGCCGTGGCGCTCGACGGTCCGGGCGATACCGCAACCGGTCGGAACGCGCTCGCGATAGACCACGCAGGTACCGCCATTGAGCAGCGGCGCGAAGATCTCGAACGTGGAGGCATCGAAACCGAGCGGCGCGGCATGCAACACCTTCGGTGCGTCGAAGTCGATATAGTCCGAACGCAGGACGAGTCGCAGGATCGAGGTATGACGAATCTCGACGCCCTTGGGCGTACCCGTCGACCCCGATGTATACATGGCATAAGCAAGATCGTCCCCACTCCCCCCCTGTGGGAGCCGCTTCAGCGGCGAGGGGTGCTCGCCTGTTCCGGCCCAAGCCTCGCCGGCTATTTCCAGCTCAGCGACACTGAACAGGGGAATCTCCTCGCTGGAGATATCCAATCCCCCATCCGCGACGATCGCGGCCACATCCGCATCGCGCAGTGCAAAGGCGACGCGCTCGGCAGGCCAGCGCGTATCGATCGGCAGATAAGCCGCACCGGCCTTCAACACGCCGAACACCGCCACGACCGCCTCGACCGAACGTTCCATCAGCAGCGCCACATAGCTGCCTGGTTCCACGCCTGTTGCCACCAGGCTGGCCGCGACGCGATCGCTGCGCGCGTCCAGTTCGGCATAGGTGAGATTCAATGCGTCCGATGCCAGGGCGATGCGGCCCGGGCAGGATTTCGCCACCGCACTGAAGCGACCGTGGACGGTGCAGGTGTCGTGCCGGACGCTGGAAAGGACTTCGTTCATCATGCGACCTCGTACCCGTTGGGAGAGCGCGAGGGCATAGGCCAAAAGGTCGAGGCGGCGACAGCGAGGCCGTGCGAAGCGCTGAGCGCTTCGCCGCGGCTTTTCGCGTTGCCCCTGCTTTCCCTCGTCCACGCCGTGCCATCGGCTTTCATGCGATCCCCCTTCACGCGCGAGGGGCCGGTTGCCCCTTTCGCGTCTGTGGAATCTTTTATAGCTCCCGGGTCCGGGACGGCATATACAACTGGCGTGCTAGCCGGGGTGGGCAAATGGCCGAGGTCGACGGGGCGGAGGCGGTGAAAAAGATGCTCCATCGCTCAGAGAACGGCACCCGACGCCTCCCTCCGGACATGATGGTGCCCCGTGTTGCGAGCAGAACAGGGACGCGTGCGCTCACCCCTTTTTTCGACCCCTTGTGGGAGCCGCTTCAGCGGCGATCCCGCGGAACCCGCAAATCCGCGAAGAAGCAAAAAAAAGCCCCGCCTTGCGCGGGGCTTGTGTGGTATGACCACGAAGTCGAACTCATCTTTCAACGACGGCGATCAAGTGGAGTGCCGGAACTTCATGGTGACTATCTGCGTGGCGTAGGGAACGGCGAAGGTGAAGTGAGTGAACGTGGCCCCACTAAATTGAATAGGACCCCCAGCTGTTACTTGCTCACCAACTGGCGTTGTTCCGTTGTAGAAGGATGCAAGCGAGCCTTGGACGGCGCCACCGCACGAAAAGTATGCGTACCGGCATGGCTGACGCATGTTTACCCGGATGGTCGCCCCGAGCCTGCCACCGTCTTGGTCACCGACCCTTACACCTCGAACCTTTCGTTCCAGCGTTACGGCTACGACTTCGATCAGCAGGTCAACGCATTGCAGCTGGGTGGCAGCCTGATCGCCCTGGACGGCGACAACGGCACGCTGCGCGCGGGCTGGGCCGCCGATCACGGCACCACGCGCGTCACGCCGAAGGCCGTGGATGGCGCCAGTTCAGCGAAGTACCGCGCCAACGGCTTCTCCGGCTGGATCACCTGGCAGCACGGCAATGGATTCTGGGTGGACGGTGTACTGGGCAGCACCCGCTACCGCGGCGACGTGGGCACGGACCTGCGCGGCGCCGACGTCGGCCGCGTACGCGCGCATGGCTGGACGATGTCCGTGGAGGCGGGCCTGCCGTTCGCCGTCGGCAACGAGTGGACGGTCGAGCCGCGCTTCCAGTTGAAGCACCAGTCGCTGAACTTCCGCGACTTTGTCGACAGCGATGGCCTGGAGGTCAAGCTGGGCACCGCGAAGCAGACGAGCGCGAGCCTCGGCGGTCGCATCTCCCGAACGGCCAATCCCGTGTTCATGCCGTATGCCAGTCTCGATCTCACCCATACGAGCAATGGCGATCCCAAGGCGGACGTCTCCAGTGACGAGTGGGACATCAGCGAGCGCTTCGGCTCCGGTCGCGTGGGCAACTCCTATCGCGCCTCGGCAGGCGTGGTGAGCCAACTGAGTGAGCACGTGCAGGTCTACGGCGAAGGCACCTACCAGCACTTCGTCGGCAGCTACGGCATGCGCGGGTGGGCTGGCAACGTGGGCATCCGCGTCACGTTCTGAACGGTCGACACCGCGGGGCCGCGGGCGAGGTCCTCCTCCCTCGCTTCCTGGCGCATCCCTTGCGCACCCGTGCGTCCTGCATCGTCCGTGGCGTCCTGCTCGTCCCGCCGCGGCCTCGTGGTGTCGGGGATCAAAGCTATCTCCTTGTAGAACCGAGGAAAATAGCCCTATGGTTGTAGGCGCCGACGTCCGTTTCCGGACACTTTCGCACCGGTTTTCGTTGCGGGGGTGTCCGTTATCGTACGCACGCCCCGCACGGCTGCGCTTCCCCAAGCCAGCCACGCCGGCGCCCTGTCCGGATCCGGACAAGCCCCTAGCGTATGGCGATGAGCCAGAGCGCCGCGCCCTGCACGGGGGCGGCTGTCCAATGCACGCGGTAGGTGCCCGCGGCGGTCACCTGCCGCCATGCCACGGCACCCTGCACGCCGCTCTCGTCGGGCAGTTCGATGAAGGCGTCGATCAGCTGGAAACCATCGCCAGGGACGACACTCATGCGCTTGACGCCACCGTCGCCCCACCAGAAGGCGAGCAGCGTGGCGGGGCCGTCGACATGGATCTCGCCGCTGGCGACCACCAGCGACGGTTCGGCGTACGACTGGGCAAGCGCCTGCACGCGGCTGGCGTCGCGTACCTCGATGAAGGGCAGGGATAGCTCGCCACGCGGTTCTCCCCGCTTGACGATGGAAACGGAGTGTTTGGCCCCGCCCTTGCCGTCCAGCGCGACATAGGCTTTCACGTCGAAGCGATCGCCGTAGTTCGCATAGGTCATCGCACGGCCCAGGGCGTCCCAGCGGTTGCCGTAGGTGTCGCGCGGCGACGCATCGTTGCTTGCGTATCCCGCGTTGAACACGACGAACACGCTGCCCCTGGACCGGGTGTCCACCGGAGGCGTCGCGGCGGGACTGGTACCCAGGCCCTCGCCCTGGCCGAGGAACACGTGTGCACCGAGGGAAGGAAGCGGTGGATCGCCTGCCGCCACCTGCGGTGCTATCGAGAGCAGGGCCGCGGCGGCCACGGCGGAACGAAGACGATGCATGTCGCTTCTCCAAAGGTTGTACTTGTCAGCGCGATGGCTGTGAGCGACGCTCGGCATGCGGACCGCATGCCTGACGATACGTCACGCGCGCCGCCCAAGGGGGCTCCACCGTGACGGACGAAACCGACTTCCTCGACCTGTACGCGAAGTTGCGCCTGGCCCCCGGCTGCTCGCTGGATGAATTCAAGCAGGCTTACCGCCGTCATGTGGCGATGTGGCATCCCGACCGGCGCCGTGGCTCGCGCGCCGACCAGCTGGCGGCGGCCCGGCTGCAACGACTGACGGCGCAGTACGGTGCCGCGATGGATTTCCATCGCAGGCACGGACGCCTCCCCGGCGCGTCGCAGGCGGCGCGTGCCGTCGATGCGGTGCCGGTCGTGCCTGAAACGATGGTTCCCGTGCACGGGGCCACGCCGCGAACCGTCGCGCCGCCGCGCGGAACGCAGCGCGCGGTGGCGACCCGCTGGTGGCTTGCGTTCGCCGTGGTGGTCATCGGTGGCGTGGCATGGTCGACCTGGCCTGCCAGCCAGGCGAGCCGGGAACTGGATGGGGAAGACACGGAGGATGCGGCGATATCCGCGGGCGCCAGCGCACCCTCCGCGCCGCAGGCACTCGGCCTCGGCATGATGCCGGACGAGGTGATCGGCATCGAAGGGGAGCCCACGCGGCGTGCCGGGGATCGCTGGGAATACGGTCCTTCCTGGATACGTTTCGAGCGGGGCGTGGTCGTCGACTGGTACAGCTCGCCGTTGCGCCGCCTTCGCACGGAATCGCCACGCCCGCGGCCGTAGTTCGCCCGTCGCGTCCGTCCCGCCCGGATTCACCTTGCACCACGTCCGAACAGCACGACCTCCACCGTCTCGATCAGGATGACCACATCGAGGAAGAGGTTGTGGTTCTTCACGTAGAACAGGTCGTACTTGAGCTTCTCGGCGGCGTCTTCTTCCGAAGCGCCGTACGGATAGCTCAGTTGCGCCCATCCGGCCAGGCCTGGCTTGATGTTGTGGCGAAGGCTGTAGTAGCGGATCTTGTTCTGCAGGTCGGAAACGAACTGCGGCCGCTCCGGACGCGGCCCGACGATGCTCATGTCGCCGCGGATCACGTTCCACAATTGCGGCAGCTCGTCGAAACGCAGCTTTCGGCAGATGCGTCCCACCCGCGTCACGCGATCGTCGTTGCTGGACGCCCAGCGTGCGACGCCGTCCATTTCCGCGTCCGTGCGCATGCTGCGGAACTTGTACAGCCAGAAGGTGCGGCCGTGTTCGCCGACGCGCTCCTGGCGATAGAGGATGGGTTGTCCACGGCCGGATTCGATGCGAATCGCGAGGGCGACGCCGAGCATGACCGGCCAGCACAGCAGGGCGATCAGCAGCGACGCCGCCAGGTCGAAGCCACGCTTGGCGAACGAGGCCAGTGGCGTGGTATTGAAGCCGCCGGAAAACACCAGCCAGGACGGGTCCAGCATGGTCAGTTGCACGCGGCCGGCTTCACGTTCGACGAAGGTGGTCAGGTCGGTGATCTGCACGCCCAGCTGGCGACAGGCCAGCAGGTCGTCCATGGGCAGGCTGCCCCTGCGGTCGTCCACGCCCACCACGATCTCGTGCAGCTTCTCGCGCCGCGCCATTGCGGCGAGCGAGCCCGCCGGTTCGATCAAGAGGGATTCGGGGATCGCGACAGCCTCGTTGGCTCCGCGCACATAGCCCAACAGGCAGAAGCCGCGGCGATCCGAGCGACGCCGCATGCGGTTGTGGATCTGCGCGGCGCGCTGTCCGGCGCCCAGGACGATCACGCGTCGCTTCAGCGACTCCATCTCGACCAGGCGCATGAATACCGCGCGGAAGGCCGCCGTCGACACGAAGCCGATGACCAGGGCCATGCCCAGCACGCCGCGGCCCACGTAGGCTTGCGGGATCACGTAGTAACCGACGACCAGCGCCAGGCCACCCAGGACGAAGGCGATGGCGTGCCGCGCGACCTGGCCGCGCCAGCTCATCCGCAGCGTCGCGCGATATTCGCCGAGCGCGGCCATGCACAGGAAGATGACCGCGGCGAACATCGCCGCGCGCGCCGTCAGCGAATGCGTGGACGCCGCGAGGTCCTCCGGCGAGGTCGCGAAGCGAATCCATACGGCCACGTTGAGCGAGGCCGCGAGCAACAGGAGTTCGCAGGTGCCCAGCAAGGTGAGCCAGCGCACGATCGGCTGTCTGAACAGGCGGATCATCGGATGTTCCCCTCGATGCACGCATGGACTGCGTGCCGGTACTTCAAGGCTATGGAGCGGCCATGCTCCTGTCGATTGCACTTCCGGCCGGCGCACGGCTAGGCCGAATGGCCGCCCGATGCGCGCATTCGGCGCGAGGTGTATCGCCGCCGTTACAGCAGCGTGCGCAACTGCTCGGCCAGCCGCAGGCTGAGTGCGACGATGGTGAAGGTCGGGAACGCCCAGCCGCCGGTCGGGAAGACCGAACTGCCGGCGACGTGCAGGTTGTCCATGCCATGCACCTTGCCCTGTGGATCGACCACGCCCCGCGACGGGTCCTCGGCCATGCGCGTCGTGCCGATGTGGTGCGCGGTACCTCGAAGCGAGGGCGGGCCTTCGCCGTACGTCCATGGCGCGGGTTCGAAGTGTCCGTCGCAGGCCCTGGCAAGGCCGCCGCCGGCGAGGTGGGTCATGGTGCGCCAGGTGTGCCGGTCGAGTTCGTTGACGCGCCAGTCCACCCGCACGCGGCGCAGGCCCAGCCCGTCGACATCCATGCCGAGCGTGACCCGGCTGTCGCGGTGGGGCGCCTGTTCGAAGAAACCGACCAGCTCGACGCGGTCGCTGCGTACCACGGGCCGGTCCGCGACCTTGTGCGCCACCGCGCGGATCACGTCGCCGATGTTCAGGCCGAGCCGGACCGCGTTGATGGCGAGGCCATGGTGGATGGTGGCCACGTCGCCGCCGGGCCCGTTCTGCAGGGCGGCGCAGAGTCGTGCCTCAAGCAGGGTCGCTTCCGTCCGCACAGTGGGGCGCAGGGTGGCGCGCAGGCCGCGCAGGGCACGGATGCCCTGGGGCACCTCGCCTTCCACGGGAAAGGGATGCACGCGCGCATTGAGGCTGCGATGGCGTCGCTGCGCCTCGATGGAAAGGCCGATCTCCGGCGCGAGCGGCGCACGTACCTTGCCGATCGTGCGCTCGTACGGACGGGTGACGCGGTCGGGCTCGCCTGCGCGGATCGTGCCGATCGTGCCCCGGGGATGATCCATGAAATAACGGCCGACCAGGTCGCGGTCGTTGCCGAGGCCGCTGGACGCGACGCTGTCGGAAAGAAGGAGGATGCGCGCGTTCTCGATACCGCCCGCCGCCAACACGTAATGCCGCGCACGCACGCGGCCGCGGCGACCGTCGAGCGTGCCGATCCGGGCGCCGGTGACCACGGTCGCATCGGCGTTGGATTCGAGTTCCATGACGTTCGCGTGCAGCAGCACGGTGATGTTCGGTGCCTGGTGCAGCTCCTCGCGGTAGGCTTCGCCGAACGTGATCGGGCTCCTGGCGAAGATGAAGTTCACCAGTTCCCCGGCGTCGAGGTCGAGAGGGCGGCGTGGCGGCGGGCCGTCGAACTCGCCTGGCCCGAAGCCGTGCGAGGCATCGATGCGACAGAATTCGCGGGCGCGCTCGTACCAGGGGGCGAGGTCGGCGAAACGCAGGGGCCAGCCACTGTCGGGCACCCAGTCACGCGGTTCGAGGTCGCTGTCGGCGAAGGGAATGCAGCCACCGCCCCACAGCGTGCAGCTGCCGCCGAACACGCGCATGCGCGACGTACCGGCATCGAAGGGGAGGTCGCCGGTGGAGTCGCCTTCGTACAAGGACTGGCTGCGGTCCTCGCCGGCGAGGCCGCCCCCTTCGATGAGGCAGACCGTGGTGGAACTGCCGGCGAAGGCTCGGGCGATGGCGATGCCGGCAGGCCCGGCACCGACGATGCACAGGTCGGCCTGGAGGTCGGCGGGTGCCGACCCATCGAGGTAGTCGACGATCAAGATGCGCCTCCCGTTCTTATCGCGCGCATCCTACGCACCGTAAAATTCGCGATACCAGGCGACGAAACGCGCCACGCCCTCGGCCACGTCGATCTTCGGCGCATAGCCGGTGGCCTGGACGAGCGCGGAAACGTTCGCTTCGGTGTCGGGGACATCGCCGGGCTGCAGTGGCAGCATGTCCAGCCGCGCCGTGCGTCCCAGGCATTTCTCCAGCACTTCGATATAGCGCAGCAATTCCACCGGCTTCTCGTTGCCGATGTTGAAGATGCGATAGGGCGCGACCCCGCTCGTGCCCGGGTCGGGGCGGTCCCCGGACCAGTTCGCGTCGGCGGCGGGTACCCGGTCCAGCGTGCGCAGCACCCCCTCGACGATGTCGTCGACGTAGGTGAAGCTGCGCTTGTGCCTGCCGTGATTGAAGACCCGGACGGGCTCGCCGGCGAGGATGGCCCGGGTGAACAGGAACAACGCCATGTCGGGCCGGCCCCACGGCCCATAGACCGTGAAGAAGCGCAGGCCGGTGCAGGGGAGGCCGTAGAGGTGGGCATAGCTGTGCGCCATCTGCTCGTTCGCCTTCTTGCTGGCCGCATACAGCGTCAACGGGTGCTCGGTGGGCTGGTGCTCGGAAAACGGCATGCGCGTATTCGCGCCATACACCGAACTGGTCGAGGCGAAGACGAGGTGTTCCACCTCGTGCCTGCGGCATCCTTCCAGCACGTGGAGGAAGCCGGTCACATTGCTCGACACATAGACATGGGGGTTCGTCGCCGCGTAACGCACGCCCGCCTGCGCCGCCAGGTTGATCACCCGGCGAGGCTTGTGCGTGGCGAAAACGGCCTCGATCGCGTCGCGATCGGCGAGGTCGGCATGCACGTGGGTATAACCGGGCTGGCCCTCGAAGTGGGCCAGCCGCGCTTTCTTCAGGGTCACGTCGTAGTAGTCGGACAGGTTGTCCAGCCCGACCACTTCGTCGCCACGCTCCAGCAGGCGCGTCGCGACGTGGTATCCGATGAAGCCGGCGGTGCCCGTGACGAGTACTTTCATACGGGCTCCCGCATCGTCAGAGCCTGCCGTCCACCGCGTCGCGGGGCAGCACGTACTTCACGTCGTAGACCACGGACAACGGCTTCCCGAACGCGCGGATGCCGTCCGCGCCAAGCGCGACGAACTCGCGATGGCCCACCGCGACCACCACGGCGTCGTAGCCTCCATGCGTGGGTTCCGCGACCGGCTCGATACCGTATTCGTGCATCGCCTCGCTGGCGCGGACCCAGGGATCGTGGACGTCGGCCGCGACGCCATAACCTTCCAGGGCACGGAGGATGTCGACTACCCGCGTATTGCGCAGGTCCGGGCAGTTTTCCTTGAAGGCCAGGCCCAGTACCAGTACGCGGGCGGCCACCGGGTTGATACCCTTGCGCACCATCAGCCGCACCAGTTCTCCCGCGATGTACGAGCCCATGCCGTCGTTCGTGCGGCGGCCGGCGAGGATCACATCCGGGTGGTGGCCCACTTGCTGGGCCTTGTGCGTGAGGTAGTACGGATCGACGCTGATGCAATGGCCGCCGACCAGCCCGGGCCGGAACGGCAGGAAGTTCCATTTCGTGCCGGCCGCCTCCAATACTTCGAGCGTGTCGATGCCGAGCTTGTTGAACAGGATCGCCAGGTCGTTGACCAGGGCGATATTGAGATCGCGTTGCGTGTTCTCGATGACCTTGGCCGCCTCGGCCACCTTCATGGAACTGGCGCGATGCGTTCCCGCGGTGATGATCGAGCGATAAATGGCGTCGACGAAGTCGGCGACGGCGGGCGTCGAGCCCGAGGTGACCTTGAGAATCCCGGTCACTCGATGCGCCTTGTCGCCTGGATTGATGCGCTCCGGGCTGTATCCCGCGAAGAAGTCCTCGTTGAAGACCAACCCGGAGACGCGTTCGAGGATCGGTACGCAGACTTCTTCGGTGCAACCCGGGTACACGGTGGACTCGTAGACGACGACGTCGCCGCGTTTGAGAACTTTGCCCAGGGTTTCGCTCGCGCGGACCAGGGGCGCCAGGTCCGGGCGGCGGGCATCGTCGATGGGCGTGGGCACCGTGACGATGTAGACGTCGCACTCCGCCAGTTCGTCGACATGGGAGGAGAAGCGGAGGCGATCCGCCGCGCCAAGCTCGTCGGCATCGACTTCCAGGGTGGCGTCATGGCCTCCACGGAGCTCCTCGATCCGCTCGTGGCGGATATCGAAGCCCAGGGTCGTGTAGCGCTTGCCGAACTCCACCGCGAGCGGCAGGCCGACGTAACCCAGGCCCACGATGCCGATACGTACCGTATCCAGTGGCCGGGGGACGAAGCCGCCCGCCGCCGCCCATGGGCGCCCGGTCGTCACGGATTCAGCCACATCGGCGTGGCCGGTGGCCCCTCTGAGGCTTGTTGTATCCATGCCGGAGTCCTACCCCTTCGATGACGTCGGAAATCCCCCTCTGGCGGGGGCGACGAAAGCGTAGCAATGCAGGCCGGACTTGCCTGTATGGCTTACGGAGGTGGTCGAATGGCCGATATCGGCAAGACGGCGGCGTTTACAAGGCGTTCCCACCGAGATATGGTTCGTCCGGAATCGCCCACGGATGTGGGCATACGACTACATAATGGCTTCCTGGTCCACTCATGTCCGCGCGATCCTACTTTGGCTCTGTGCGCGTGGCCTTGCTGGACGACCATGCGCTCGTCCTGAAAGGATTGATCGCACATCTTGAGAAATCTCCCACGATCGTCGTCGTCGGCAGTCACGCGAGCAGTCGCAGCTTCCGCGCCATGCTGGCCACCATGCCGGTGGACGTCGCCCTGATCGACTATTCGCTCGCGTTGGACGACATCGACGGCATCGCCCTGATCAAACTGCTGCGGGCGGGCTACCCGAGGATGAAGATCCTGGTGGTATCCGCGCATGACCAGGACCTGGTGATCCACAGCCTGCGCCAGGCCGGTGCCGATGGATTCGTCGCCAAGAGCCAGGACCCCGACGAAGTGATCCGCGCCATCGACGCGGTCATGACCGGCAGGGAGTACCTGCCGCCGCGCGACCAGGACGTCGCCGAACCGACCGGGGTGGTGGCGCTTTCGCCGCGCGAATGGGAGGTGATCCGGCAGTTGCTCGAGGGGTTGACCGTCGGCCAGATCGCGGCACGGTCGGGCCGCAGCCTGAAAACGATCAGCACGCAGAAGTCCGCCGCGTTCCGCAAACTGCGCGTCACGTCCGACAACGAGCTCTATCTCCTGCGGGATTACATCCTCGCGCTGGGCGCTGGCCCGACGTGAGGCGGGCCTTCGCGTTCATCCTTTCGTTGCTCGTCGTATCGAGCATCGTGGCGGGCGAGGCGCCGGATGCCGAGGCGCGCAAGCGCTGGATCGCCGCGCACCCCGTGCTACGGATAGCGATCGATCCGCAACAGGGATCCGAGATAAGCAATGGCCAGTCCAATCCGCTGGTCAGCCAGTACCTGGAACTGGTGGCGCGGCATACCGGGCTGCGCGTGACGACGGTGCGCACTCGCTCGTGGGAGGAATCGGTTCGCGCCTTCCTCGACGGACGCATCGACATGCTGCCCTCGCTCAGCGACCGCCTGCTCATGGCGGACGTGGGCGACCGGGCGCTGATTTCCGCGCCGTTCTACGTCGGCCGCACCGTCATCATCAGCCGTACGGTGGGGCCGGCGACGCTCGACATGGGTGCGCTTGAGGGCCGCACGGTCGCTTTCAAGGGTGGCGGTGTCTACGAATCCTGGCTACGCCGGGAGCATCCCTCGATCACCCGCCTTCCGCTGGCCGATGTCCACCAGGTGCTCGCGGCGGTGGAGACGGGCATCGCGGATGCCGCCGTGGGCGTGGACGTGGCCTACCATCCCATCGTCCGGCGCGACTACACGTTGAGCCTGCGTATCGCCGGCAATGTCAGCGAAATGCCGGTCACGATCCGCGTGGCGGTACGCAAGGACGCGCCGGAGCTGCTGGGCATCCTCGACGACAGCCTGCGCGGCGTCAGCGCGGGCGAGAACCAGGCGGTGATCGAGCGCTGGCTGGAAACCGCCTACCTGCGCGCTCCCACGCTATCCCAGGTGGCTTCCGCCTACCGCGTCGAGATCGGCCTGGGCCTGGCGCTCGTGCTGGTGTTGTTCTTCGCCCTATGGCAGTTGCGACGCGCGCAACTGGCGTCGCGCAGGGGCGAGAAGCAAAAGACGATGCTCCTGGCGGTCATGAGCCATGAGGTGCGCAACGCGGTGAACGCGGTGGTCTCGTCGATCGATCTCCTCTCGCGCACGTCGCTGGAGGGGCCTCAACGCGACCTGATGGCCATCGCGCAGTCGAGTAGCCGGAATCTTCAGAATCTCCTCAAGAGTGCGCTGGACTACAGCCGCTCGGAAAGCGTCGGTTTCACCGCCGACCTTGCCGCCTGCGATGCCGTCGCCGTGGCGCGACAGGTGATCGAAGGCCAGCGGGGAACGATCGAACAGAAGGGGCTGGCGGTGCGCCTCGACCTGCCCATGGGCCCATTGCCCTGGTTGTTGCTCGACGAGACCCGTCTTCGCCAGCTGATGGAAAACCTGCTGTCCAATGCGGTGAAATTCACCGAACGCGGGCACGTCGGCATCGCGATGTGGCAATCGGCCGGCGAGGCGGTGGACGACGTGCGCCACTTCATCGTCGAGGTGTTCGATACCGGGATCGGCGTGCCGCCGGAAAGGCAGCGCCAGCTCTTCAGGCCTTTCTCACAGGCGCATGGCGTGCATTCCGCACGCATGGGAGGCAGCGGGCTGGGCCTGGGCATCTGCGCGGAAATCGTGCGCCACCTCGGTGGGCGTCTCGACCTGAGCAGCGATGTCAGTGTCGGTACGGCCGTCCGGATCGAGCTGCCGACCAGTCGCGTTCCCGTGACGACTCCGGCCGACGGGCCGGAAACGGCCGGCGGCGAAACGGCCCCCGCGGTGAGTGGCGTCGTATTGCTCGTCGAGGATCACCCGGCCAACCGGCAGATCATCGCGGCACAGCTGAAGTTCCTGGGTTACGAGACCCATGCCGTGGACCATGGCCAGGCGGCGATCGATGCCTTCGTGCCCGGCCACTTCGCCGGGGTATTGCTGGATTGCGAACTGCCGGACATGCAGGGCTACGACATCGCCGCGGAACTGCGTGCGCGCGAGGCTTCCGCCGGCGTATCGAGTACCCGCTTCATCGCCATTTCCGCGAACGACGGCGAGGCCCACATCCGGCGTTGCGAGGAAAGCGGCATCGACACGGTGCTGGGCAAGCCCCTGTCGCTCGACGGGCTGAGGGATGCCCTGGCGGGTGCCCCGGGAACGACGCTGGCCGAGCGGACCTTCCACGACGAGAGCCTGCGCGACGTCGCCGCCATCCGCGGGGCGATGGAAGAGGCCGATCCGGAGTCGGCCTTGCACGTGGCGCACAGGCTCAAGGGAGCCGCGCTGGTATTCGGTGCGCTGGCCCTGGTGGAAGACGTGGAGCGCGTGGAGGCGCTGCTCCAGGCACGTCCGGTACCGCGCGGCGACATCGACGCCTTGCTGCAGGAAATCGCGGACAGGTTGTAACGATTCTTTCAATTTCCGTCATCGTCCCCCATGTCATGCTGGTTTCCTTCTCCCCCAAGTAACGGAGTCCAGCATGACAAGCATCAACGCATCCGCAAGCGGCACGTTCAGGATAGGCGGCGATCTCGAGGTCAACCGTCTCGGCTTCGGCGCCATGCGTATCACCGGCAAGGGCATCTGGGGTGATCCCGCCGACCCCAAGGCCGCGCGCGACACGCTGGCGAAGCTGCCCGCGCTCGGCGTGAACCTCATCGATACCGCCGACAGCTACGGCCCCTATGTCAGCGAGGACCTGATTCGCGAGGTACTGCATCCGTACAAGGGCATGGTCATCGCGACGAAAGGCGGCCTTACCCGGCACGGCCCGGATATCTGGGCGCCCCTGGGCCGTCCGGAGTACCTGCGCCAGTGCGTGCTGATGAGCCTGCGCCGCCTCGGTGTCGACCGGATCGACCTCTGGCAGCTGCATCGCATCGACGCCAAGGTGCCGCGTGACGAGCAGTTCGGCGTGATCCGCGACATGCAGAACGAAGGCCTCATCCGCCACGTGGGCCTGTCCGAGGTCAACGTCGAGGAAATCGAAGCCGCCTCGAAGTTCTTCAAGGTGGCGACGGTGCAGAACCTGTACAACCTCGGCAATCGCCAGAGCGAGGCCGTGGTGGATTACGCGGACAAGCACGGCATCGGCTTCATTCCCTGGTACCCGCTGGCCGCCGGCGATCTCGCGAAGGACGGATCGGTGTTGTCCGGCATCGCCAGGAAGCTAGGGGCGACCGATGGCCAGGTGGCGCTGGCGTGGTTGCTGAAGCGCACGCCGGTGATGTTGCCGATCCCCGGCACCGGCAGTCCCGGTCATCTCGAGGAAAACGTCGAGGGCGCTTCGCTGCAGCTCTCGCAGGAGGATTACGAAGCACTGGAGCACGCGGTGAAGAAGTGACCGGAGTGGGGCGAGGAGTGCCTAGCGCGCGTGGAACGACGGCTGGTCCGCACGTTCCGCGCGTGCCTCGTACAACTTGCGGTCCGCCATGGCGAGCGTGTCCGACAGGATCGCTCCACGAGGTTTCAGGGCCGCGCCGAGGGTGAAGGCGATCGGCGCCTCCGCCGCGTTCGCGCGCAATTGCTCCACGAGGCCCGCGAGGCGATCGTTGTCGGCCTCGCGCATGACGACCAGGAACTCATCGCCACCCAGGCGGATCACGGCGTCGCCGTCGCGGACGTGCTTGCGCAGGAACTGCGCCACACCGACCAGTACGTCGTCGCCGCGTTGGTGCCCGTAGGTATCGTTGACCGCCTTGAAACGGTCGAGGTCGACGGCGATGCAGCCCAGCGGTTCATCCACGGAGGATTCCGCCAGATAGGCCAGGTAACGGCGATTGAAGCACTGCGTGAGTGGATCGCTCAGCGACCACTCGCGCAATTGCCGTTCCTGCCGGTGTTGTTC
This sequence comes from Luteibacter sp. KNZ12-1A, assembly GCF_056755675.1. Taxonomy (NCBI): domain Bacteria; kingdom Pseudomonadati; phylum Pseudomonadota; class Gammaproteobacteria; order Lysobacterales; family Rhodanobacteraceae; genus Luteibacter; species Luteibacter sp. KNZ12-1A. Next base: position 21,050 of record NZ_JBPGXU010000053.1, read on the forward strand.
CGTGATGTCCTGCGCGTGGCCGAGCACATAGCGCTCTTCGCCATCGTCGTCGAGCACGTTGTGGTAGGCCCAGATGCGCAGCTCGCCGTTTGCCGCGCACAGTTCCAGGCGCCCCGAGTCGCTTCCCGTGGTGGCGATCCGCTGAAGGTACTGCTGGAACAGCGGCATCTTCTCCGGCCGCATGAAGTCGGAAAGGGGGCGCCCCATCAGCTGGTTGATCGGGTAGCCGAGCGACCTCGCCGCGGCGGGATTGATCGAGAGCAGGATGCCGTCCAGGTCGTGCGTGCAGATCAGGCCGAGGCTGAACTGGAACAGCTGGCGAAAGCGCCGCTCGCTCGCTTCCACCGATGCGACCGCATTGCGCAGGATGTCCTGCCATTCCTGCGCGCCACGCCGGAGATCCCTCTCGGCGGTGATCTCCCGGGCCAGTTCCGCATTGCGTTCGACATCGAGGCTACGCTGTTCGAGCACCTGTTCGGCCACCTTGGCCAATTCCGCGAGGATCGTCTTCTGCCGGACATCGAAGTGAACCCGGGAGCCGGCGGCGACCAGGTCCGCCAGCGTCATCGGCTCGCCCGCCACGAGCGAGGCGGCCCGCAGGAGGCTTTCGAACAAGGGCTGGCGCGTGCTGTCCAGGCGGGCTCCGTGTGGCGCGGGCCGTGAGGGAAGATGGTAATGGACGGTACCGCTTAACCCGGCCGTGGGGAGTGATGCGCGTCACGAGCCCATCGGAGTCCATGGCGAACCCGCCTAATGCAGCTTGACCGGGGGCAGCGTCGTGTTGCGCAGCCAGTCCGCCAGCCATAGCGCGGTGGCTCGTGGCCATCCGTGCAGGGTGGCGCGATGCATATGCTGGAGGGAGACATAAAGCATCTTCGCCAGCCAACCGCGCATGGGGATCGGCGCCTTGCCGCGGGGTCCCGACGGCAGTTCGCCGGTGGCCTGGCGCTCGCCCAGGGATACCAGGGTGCCCTTGGCGTGATAGGTGAACGGCGATACCGGTTCGCCGAGGATCGCGCGCGGCAGTGCCCGGGACAGGTAGTTGGCCTGCTGGTGCGCCGCCTGTGCGGTGGGCGGCACGCTGGGACCGCCAGGCGTGGCGGGGGCGAAGGCGCAGTCGCCGATGGCATAGACGTGGTCGACGCCTTGTGCGGCCAACCTGTCATCGACCACGATCCGGCGGTCCCTGGACAACTGGAAGGGCCCGAGGCCCGGGACCATGTCGTGGCCGGTGACGCCAGCGGCCCATACCTGGATGTCGCAGTCGACCGTGCTGCCGTCGGACAAGTGGAACGCGCCGCGCTCCACGGATTTCACGCCTACGCCCACGCGTACCACCACGCCCATGTGCTCGAGTATCCGCTGCGCCGACGCGGACGTGCGCGGGTCCACGGCGGGGAGTACGCGCGTAGCCATGTCCATGAGGGTGATATCGAGCTTGGAGGCGGAATCGAGGCCGCCGTAGCGGTGCATGTCGTTGAAGGCATGGTGCAGTTCCGCGGCCAGCTCGACGCCCGTGGCACCCGCGCCGACGATGCCGATGGAGATGCGCCGGGTGGGATCGCCCGCGCCGCGCAGGGCCAGCGCGAGGATCTTCCTGCGCAGCGCGACGGCCTGTGCCGGGCTGTCGAGCATGTCGCAATAGTCGAGCACGCCCGGCGTGCCGAAGTCGTTCACGCGGCTGCCAAAGGCGAGCACGAGGGTATCGTAGGAAAGCGTGCGGGGCGGCAGGATCAATTCGTCGGTCTGCGGCAGGCGTACTTCCGCCAGGTCGATCGTGCGTGCCTCCGTATCCACCCGCTTGAGGGCACCGGGTTCGTATCGATAACCGTGGGATTGCGCGTGGGCAAGGAAGGGCACGGCTTCCTCTCCGTCGCCGAGCAGGCCGGCGGCGAGTTCGTGAAGGCGAGGTTTCCAGAAGTGGCTGGGATCGCGGTCGACCAGGGCCACGTCGAGGTCGCCCCGCTTGCCGAGCCGGGTGGCGAGTTCGATGCCCGCCGCACCGCCGCCGACGATGACCACGGTATGCGCGCCCGGTTGCTTGGAAGCGGTCATGAGCGAGTCTCCTGATGGTTGCACACAGCATAGCGGCCAAATCGTTGGTTGCTTGCGAAGACCTGCCGTGCCATATAAACAAGCTACCCCGGAGAAGATTCCATGTGCCTGTCACCGGTGTCGCGGATCGACGCCAAGCTCGCCGTCGTCTTTCAATCCCTTGGCTTGCCCGCGCACCTCGCTCGCGCGCAGCCGTCCGATCGCCCCGAACTGGGCGACTTGCAATGCAATGGCGCGCTTGGCGGCGCGCGGGAGCTCCGGCGGGCGCCCCGGCTCGTCGCCGAGGACATCGCTTCATGCCTTCGCGGCGATCCGGCCTTCGCTTCCGTCGAGGTCGCCGGCCCCGGCTTCGTCAACCTGCGCTTGTCCATGGATTTCCTCGCCACCTGCGGCGCCGACATGGTCGCCGACGAGCGCCTGGGCATCGTCGACGAGGGGCGGGGCCGTCTCGTCATCCTGGACTTCGGCGGGCCGAACGTGGCGAAGCCCTTGCACGTGGGGCACCTGCGTTCACTGGTGCTCGGCGAGAGCCTGCGCCGCATCCACGCGGCATTGGGTTGGCGTACGCACGCGGATGCGCACCTGGGCGACTGGGGCTTGCAGATGGGCATGCTGAGCGCCGCGATCCGCCACCGGGCACCGGAACTGGCTTATTTCCACCCGGCGGCGGGCCAGCCATACCTCGCGAATCCTCCCGTGACGCTGCGGGAACTGGAGCGGCTCTACCCGGAAGCCGCGGCGGCATGCCGGGCGGACCCGGAGCGGATGGCCGAGGCGCGCGCGGATACCGCGGCGCTGCAAGCGGGCGATCCGGGTCTGCTTGCGTTGTGGCACGCCTTGCGCGCATTGAGCCTGGAAGCCCAGGTCGCCGATTTTCGGGAGCTGGGCATCGTGTTCGACGCGCTGGACGGGGAAAGCGACGTGCGCGATGCCATCGCGCCCTTGGTCGAGCGCCTGCTCGCGTCGGGCGTGGCACGCCAAAGCGACGGTGCCCTGGTGGTCGATGTCGCGGAACCGGGCGATAGCCATGACGTGCCGCCGTTGCTGTTGGCCAAGAGCGATGGCGCCGCTCTTTATGCGACCACCGACCTGGCGACCCTGGAAGCGCGCGCCGCCATGAGCGGCCTCGCGCGCGTGGTGTATGTGGTCGACCAGCGCCAGGCGCTGCATTTCGCCCAGGTATTCCGTGCCGCTGGAAAGGCGGGCATCGCGCCCGGCGTGGAGTTGCTGCACGCGGGCTTCGGTACCGTGAACGGGCGCGACGGCAAGCCATTCAAGACGCGCGACGGCGGTGTGGCAAGGCTTACCGACCTGCTCGACGAAGCCATCGAACGGGCCGCCGCGCGTATCGGTGAATCCGGTCATGGAGCCGGCCTGGACGACGCCGGACGCATGGTGCTTGCAAGGCAGGTAGGTATCGGCGCGGTGAAGTTCGCCGACCTCTCCGGCGATCGCCTGTCCGGCTATGTATTCGACGCGGATCGCCTGGTGGCGTTCGAGGGACGCACGGGGCCATACCTGCAATACGCATGCGTGCGCTTGCGTTCGTTGCTGGACAAGGCCGCCGGCTTCGCATCGGGACCGGTGGTGCCGGTCCTGGGCGAAGAGCGCGACCTGCTGCTGTCGTGCCTCGGTTTCGCTGGCACCGTGTCGGAGGCGGGGCGTGAACTGCAGCCGGGTATCCTGGCGGAGTACGCATTCGGCGTGGCGCAGCGTTTCAGCCGCTTCTACGCGGCGTGCGCCGTGATCGGCGAACCCGATCCCGCCGTTCGCGCCTCCAGGCTCGGACTGTGCATGCTGGCCCTGCGCGTGCTTGAAACATCGCTGGACCTGCTCGGCCTGGACGTGCCGCCGCGCATGTAGCCGATGGGGCAGGGGCCGCGGCGCCGGCCGCCGCGGCCCCTGCCGTCATGCCTTCGAGTAAGCTTCGGTCGCATCCATCACGCGCGCCGAATAGACCAGCGCCGCACCGGCATTGAGCGCCACCGCGACGCCGAGCGCTTCGGCGATCTCTTCCTTCGTCGCACCGTTCTTCAGCGCTTCTGCGGTATGCACGGTGATACACCCGTCGCAGCGCGTCGTCACCGCGACGGCGAGCGCGATCAATTCGCGTGTCTTCGCGTCGAGGTGGTTGGTCTTCGCTCCCGCGGCGGAAAGCGCCTGATAGCCCTGCACGGTGCCGGGGCTCAGCTTGGCGATCTCGCCGATACGTCCCATCAACTGACTGCGATATTCGACCCAATCGAGCATGACATGGTCCTCCGATGATCCGGCGGCACGGTATGCGTCGTCGGCAGGCACATCATGATCCTGGACAGGGGGCGTGTGAACGCCGCGGCGACGCAAGGTTTGGCTCGATCGTCTCAGTCCTGCCCGTGACGTGGGCGGACGGAAGGTCGCAGGGGGCGCGCATTCGCAGGGATCGGCGAGGATCGGCGGTAGCTTTTGCGCGGAAAGCACTCAAGGAGACCACCGTGCGTTACCTGAAGACACTTACCGCGACCCTGTTGTGCGCCGCCGCGCCTGCCTTCGCCCAGTCCAGTGAATCGCCATGGCTGTTGCATGTCGGCATCCATGTCGTCGATCCCACCTCGCACAGCGGCCATCTGGCCGGCATGCCCGCCAGCGTGGGTAGCAGTACACGTCCTACCGTGAGCATCGAGTACAAGCTCGACCCCGCGTGGAGCATCGAAGCACTTGCCGCGGTGCCGTTCCAGCATGACGCGCGGTTATCCGGGCAGCGAGCGGTTCGCGTGAAGCAGCTACCTCCCGTGATCGGTGTGAATTACCGTTTCCTGCCCGGCAAGCGTGTGTCGCCGTTCGTGGGCGCCGGCGTGAACTACACGAAGTTCTTCGACGCCAGGGGGCGTGGCGTGCTGGAAGGCGCCGATATCGATCTCGAATCCAGCTGGGGCATCGCATGGCATGCCGGCGTGGACATCGCGCTGGACCCGCGCTGGAGCTTCACCGTCGATGCGCGATACATCGATATCGACAGCAAGGTGAGCGTGGCGGGAACGACGGTCGGCACGGCTCACGTCGATCCCTGGGTCTATGGCGTGAGCGTGGGATATCGCTTCTGATTTGCCCACCGTGCCGTGACCATGAATACTTCGGGCATGGATGCTCTTACCCGCGTGCTCGAACTGGCCAATGTGCAAGGCGCCCTCGATGTTCGCTGTTACCTCGCGGGAGGTTTCAGCCTCGATCATCAGGATGCCTTGCCGGGCGAAGCGCCGTTCCATCTCGTGCTTTCCGGTGCGGCAAGGCTGGAATTGGCGGGACATGTCACCGTGGACATGGCCGCGGGCGACCTGGTCGTGCTTCCGCAGGGGACTCGTCATCGCATTCACGATGGTGGGCCGCGTTCGGCGGCCGTGGAACCGCTGCTGGACAACCGTGGTCCATTGGATATCAAGCGGAACACGCTGGGGCCAGCCGACCTGGACCTGCTCTGTGGACGTTTCACGTTCGCGCCCGATGCGGCGCGCCTGCTGCTGGGTGCGCTGCCTGAAGTCATGCATGCGAGGCTCGCGGACGACCACGGCATGGGCGCGTTGGAAGCCATCGTCGGCATCTTTCGCGACGAAGTGACGCGGGTCGAGCCCGGCGCCCTGTCGGTGGTGACGGCGTTGACGCGCGCCTTGTTCGTTTTCGCCCTGCGTGCCCATCTCCGCCAGGGCAGCTTGCCGCCATCGCTGCTCTCGTTGATGGGCGATCCGCGGCTCGCCAATGCGGTGCTCGCGATGCTGCGCGATCCGGCACGCGAGTGGACCGTGGCGATGCTGGCATCGGAAGCGGCGATGTCGCGCGCCACCTTCGCCAGACACTTCGAGGCGAAGGGCAAGGTTCCACCACACGAGGTGCTCACCCTGTTGCGAATGCACCTTGCCGGCGACCTGTTGCGTCGCGGCGAGCTAACGGCTGGCGCCGTGGCCGATCGCGTGGGCTACAAGTCGGAGTCGGCCTTCGGCAAGACCTTCGCACGTGTCATGGGCACCACGCCGGCCCGCTTCCGGCGGGACAATCAGTTGAGGTGAACAGGCATCCCTGGTGGAAGGCCTTGTTGGAAGGCTGTTGTGGGGGGCGCCCCCGGGGGGGGTGGGGGGGGGGCGGGGCCGGGGCCGCGGCCGCGGGGG
>NZ_JBPGXU010000054.1:0-27105 GCF_056755675.1 Luteibacter sp. KNZ12-1A
ACCGGGGGGGGGCCCCCCTCTCCCGGGGCCCCCGCTGGCTCTTTACCCATAACTCCGCCCTTTCCGCGCACCCAAAAAAAATCGGGCGGTTTTTGGGGGTCCGGTTCCAGGGGGCGATACGCGCGGCCTGTACTCCGCCCCGCTTCCAGCCGCAACCTCAGTTCCGCGGCTTGAAATGCAGCGGCTGGGCCTCGGGCTTCGGCGCCACGGGCCCGCAGCTTCCGCACGAACCGCAGCCGTCACCGCAACTGCCGGTGGCTGCCGCGGGTTGCAGGCGCCGACCGAGGGAACGCACGACACCCGCGCGTCCTGGCCGGTTCAGGCTGGCCGACACCCGCGCCATGATGCGCGTCGAGGTCTTCGGCAAGAGCTTGCGGAACGCCACGTACGCGCTCGTCGCGACGACGAGCACGATGATCGCAGCCTGGACCAGTTCGAACGTGCTCATGTGAGCGCCCTCGCGATCTGATAGGTGGCCAGCGACGCGAGGTAGGCGAGCCCGAACAGGTAACCGGCCGCCACGGCGACGTTGCGCCAGGAATTGGTTTCGCGGCGGATCACCGCCAGCGTGGACATGCACTGCGGCGCGAAGACATACCACGCCAGCAGCGAAAGCGCGGTGGCCAGCGACCACTGGTGGGCGATGACCGGGCCGAGTTGCGAGGCCACGGCGTCGTCGCTGCCCGACATCGCGTAGACGGTGCCGAGCGCTGCGACGGCCACTTCGCGCGCGGCCAGGCCGGGCACCAGGGCGACGCAGATCTGCCAGTTGAACCCGATCGGCGAGAACACGTATTCGAGCATGCGGCCGAGGCGCCCGGCGATGCTGTAATCGATCGCGGGCTGCGTGGCGCCCGGCGGCGGCCCCGGGAAGCTCGACAGGAACCACAACAGCACGGTGAGCGCCAGGATGATGCCGCCCACGCGCTTGAGGAAGATCATGGCGCGCTCCCACAGGCCGAGGCCGATGTCGCGCACGTTGGGCAGGCGGTACGACGGAAGCTCCATGATCAGCGCGTGTTCGCTCTTGTCCTTGCGCATGCGCTTGATCACGAAGGCCACCGCCAGCGCGCTGAAGATACCCGCGAAATACAGCGTGAAGAGCACGATGCCCTGGAGGTTGAAGACGCCCCACACGGCGTGGTTCGGGATGAACGCCGCTATCAGCAGCGTGTAGACCGGCAGGCGCGCGGAGCAGGTCATCAGCGGCGCGACGAGGATCGTCGTCAGGCGGTCGCGCGGGTCCTGGATGCTGCGCGTGGCCATGATGCCGGGAATGGCGCAGGCGAAGCTCGACAGCAGCGGGATGAACGCCCTGCCCGTCAGGCCGACGCGGAACATCATCTTGTCGAGCAGGAAGGCCGCGCGCGGCAGGTACCCGGATTCCTCCAGCACGAGGATGAACAGGAACAGGATCAGGATCTGCGGCAGGAACACGAGCACCGCGCCCAGGCCGGCGAACACGCCGTCGTTGAGCAGGCTGTGCAACGCGCTGTCCGCCGGGAGGAATCCGGTGACCCAGTTGCCCAGCGCGGCGATGCCCGCCTCGATCCCGTCCATCACCGGCTGCGCCCACGAGAACACGGCCTGGAAGATGAAGAACATCAGCGTGGCGAGGATCGCCAGGCCGAATACCGGATGCAGCGCCCAGCGGTCGATGGCATCGTCGAGGGCCACCGTGTCGCGCGGCAACGTCACCGTATCGGCAAGGATGGAGCGCACTTCAGCGTGCAGTTGCTCGACGCCGGCCTCGTCGATCGGAGCCGGCGTCACCTCGGGCACGCTGGCGTCGATACGCTCCATCAACGCCTTCGCGCCACCGCGCTTCACCGCGATCGTTTCGACCACCGGAACGCCAAGACGACGCGACAAACCCTCGACGTCGATCGCGATACCGCGCCGGCGGGCCGCGTCCATCATGTTGAGCGCGAGCACCACCGGACGGCCCAGGCGGCGCACTTCCAGCACGAAGCGCAGGTGCAGGCGCAGGTTGGTGGCGTCGGCGACGCAGACGATGAGGTCGGGAGCGGCCTCGCCCGGATAGCGTCCGTGGCAGACGTCACGGGTGATGGCCTCGTCGGGGCTCGTGGCATCGAAGCTGTATGCACCGGGCAGGTCGAGGATGTGCAGCGTCCGTCCGGAGGGCGCGACGAAACGTCCCTCCTTGCGCTCGACCGTGACGCCCGCGTAGTTGGCGACCTTCTGCCGACCGCCCGTGAGCTGGTTGAACAGCGCCGTCTTGCCGCAGTTCGGATTGCCCACGAGCGCGATGCGCATCGCGATGGCGCTCATGCCGCACCGCCCACGAACACTTCCACCCGCGCGGCTTCCGTCTTGCGCAAGGCGAAACGCGTCGAGCCGATCTGGATCAACAGCGGGTCGCCGCCGAGCGGCCCGCGCGCCACCAGGCGAACCGGTTCGCCGGCGACGAAGCCGAGATCGCGCAGGCGCTGGGCGATCGGATCGGACGGATGGGCATCGGTGACGGACTGGACCACGGCTTGGGCACCTTTCGGCGCGTCTGAGAGGCGCACTGGGCTTACTCAAATAAGAACTGTTCGCATTATATGCCTTTGCCGGCAGGGCTGCATCCAACGCAAGAACTTGTGGATCGGCGACCTGCCGTGGGGGCATCGGATACTGGACCGGGAAAGGGCCACCCGCCTTTCAACCCACCGCGCCGTTATGATCGGCGGCTCGAAACAGGAGTTCCGCCATGTCAGCCGTCGAACTGGTCCGCCAGGGCAGCATCGCCCACCTGGTCATGAATCGCCCGGAAGTGCACAACGCCTTCGACGACGGCCTGATCGCGGAACTCACCGCGGTCATCGAGGCCGTGGACGCCGACGACACGGTGCGCGCGGTGGTATTGACCGGTGCCGGCGCCAGTTTCTCGGCGGGCGCCGATCTGCGCTGGATGCGTGGCATGGCCCAGGCCTCCGAAGTCGATAACCGCGAGGATTCGCTACGCCTCGCCACGCTGATGCGCCGCCTCCAGTTCCTGTCGAAGCCGACGATCGCCCGGGTGAACGGCGCGGCGTTCGGCGGCGGCGTGGGATTGATCGCCTGCTGCGATATCGCCATCGGGGCGCATGGCGCGAAGTTCGCCCTTTCCGAGGTGAAACTCGGCCTCGTGCCGGCGGTGATCTCGCCCTACGTCATCGCCGCCATCGGCTTGCGCCGGGCCCGCCGGCTCTTCGTCACCGGCGAGGTATTCGATACGGCGGCCGCCCTGTCGATGGGCCTGCTCCACGAGGTAGTCCATGGCGAGGAACTGGATGCCGCGGTCGAACGTGTCCTGGGCTTCCTGGCCAAGGGCGGGCCGATGGCGCAGCGGGAGGCGAAGCGTCTTGCATTGGGCATGGCGGGGATGGAACCCGCGGCCATGGAGACGACGGACGCGGCCAACGCTGCGTTGATCGCCCGTCTTCGCGTTTCGGCCGAGGGGCAGGACGGACTCTCGGCCTTCCTCGACAAGGGCCAACCGTCTTGGCTGGGGTGATGGCCTCGGGTCGGGGCGATAGGCGACACCGCAGCCTCGCCTGCCTCACTGCCCTCCTGCTATCGCTGAGCACCCTCACACAAGCCGAAACCCTCGCCCAGCGCATCGACCAACACCTGGCCGAGCCCCGCTTCGCCGCCGCGTCATGGGGCATCTCGGTGGTCTCGCTGGATGACGGCCGCACGGTCTACGCCCATGACGACGGCCGCCTGCTCCTGCCCGCATCCACCGCCAAGCTCTATACCGCCGCCTTCGCCCTCGACCGCCTCGGCGCGGACTACCGCACGCATACCGACCTCATCGCCGCCGGCGAACTACGGCGCGGCCGGCTGCGCGGACCGCTCGTCCTGCGCGGCCGTGGCGATCCGACACTGGCCGGCAACGCCTGGGCCGATACGCTCGCCACGATCCTTCGCGAACAAGGCATCCACCGCATCGACGGCGGCATCGTCGGCGACGACACGGCATTTCGTGGTCCGCCCATCGGCAGTGGCTGGGAAGCAGGCGATTTGCAGGCGTATTACGGCGCGCAGGCCGGTGGCCTCGATATCGACGAAAACACGATGACCGCGAGCGTGTCGCCGAATGGGATCGACGTGACGCCCGAGGACGCGGCCACGACGATCGCCGTCCAACCGGCGAAGGGCCTCGAACTCTACCGCGCACCGGGTACCGCCACGCTGCATGTGCTCGGTGGCGTGGCCGAAGGCGGAACGCCGAGCCGCTCGCGCTTGTCGATCCCGGACCCCGCACTCACCGCCGCCCGGCGCCTGCAAGCCGCGCTGGAGCGGCAGGGCCTGCGCGTGGATGGCGAAGCGCGCAGCGTGCAATGGCCGGTGTCGCCGCCCGACGGACCGACCGTCGCCTCGTTCCCTTCGCCCACGCTCGCGGACATCCTCCGCATCGGCCTGAAGCGCTCGCAGAACCTCTACCTGCAAAGCGTCTTCCTTCTCTCCGGCCTGGAGTCATCGGGCGCCAACGATACGCGCGCCGAGGACAGCGCCACCGTCGCGATCGCGGCATGGCTGGCGGCACGCGGCATCGGTCCCTCGTCGACGGCACTGGACGAAGGCACCGGCCTTTCGCGCCACGACCTGACGACGGCGGCATCGCTGACCCGGCTGCTGACGCTGATGGATACCTCGCCGATCGCCCAGACCTGGCGTGGGCTGCTTCCGGTGGCGGGTGTCGACGGCACGCTCGCCGGCCGCATGCGCGGCACGGCCGCCGAAGGCAACGTGGTGGCGAAGACGGGCAGCATGAGTTTCGTGAACGCGTTGGCCGGCTACGTCACCACGCGGAGCGGCCAACGCCTCGCTTTCGCGATCCTGCTGAACAATTACCGGCCGCCGACGAAGAGCGCGGAGCCGGTGCCTTCGGCCTCGGCGGACGTCGATGCGATCGCCGTCATGCTGGCCGAGGTGGCGGAGCGGCTGTAGGGCGTCGCCGCTGAAGCGGCTCCCACAAGAACAGCCGGTTCAGCGCATCGCCGCACCAGCGGCGAGAGATACCCTCAGCCGAGCACCTTCGGCAGGTCCTTGCCGATCTTCTCCGGCGTGTCGGTCGGGGCATAGCGTTCCACCACCTGTCCTTCCCGGTCGACCAGGAACTTGGTGAAGTTCCACTTGATGCCCTCGGTGCCCAGCACGCCTTTCTTCTCCGCCTTCAGCCAGCGATACAGCGGATGCGCGCCGTCGCCGTTGACCTCGATCTTCGAGAACATGGGAAAGCTCACGTCGTAGGTCAGCGAGCAGAAGTCGCGGATTTCCGCTTCGTTGCCCGGTTCCTGGTGGCCGAACTGGTCGCACGGAAACCCGAGCACCTCGAAGCCGCGCTCGTGCCAGGCCTTCTGCAACTCTTCCAGGCCCTTGTACTGCGGCGTGAAGCCACACTTGGAAGCCACATTGACCACCAGCAACGCCTTGCCGCGAAACTCGGCGAGCGAGCGCTCGTTGCCGTCGATATCGACGGCGGAGAAATCGTAGATGCTGGCCATGCGCGCTCCCTTCGTTGGTGGATACGCGCAGTCTACGCCCCGCGCGGCGCCCTTGCCCCGGGTTCGGATACCATGGACGTCTTTCCGGCCGGAGAGCCAAAGCCCGTGATCCGTTTCGCCGCCGCGTCCAAGTCCTACCGTGTGGACGGAGCGCTCGTGCCCGCCCTGCAACCCGTGGACCTCACCATCGAGGCGGGCGAGGTGTTCGGCATCATCGGCCACTCCGGTGCCGGCAAGTCCACCCTGCTCCGGCTGGTCAACCTGCTGGAGCGTCCCACCGCGGGAAAGGTGTTCATCGACGGCCGCGACGTCACCGCCGCCCAGGGTGCCGAGTTGCGCAAGCTGCGCTCGGGCATCGGCATGATCTTCCAGCACTTTAACCTGCTTTCCTCGCGAACGGTGGCCGACAACGTCGCTTTCCCGCTGCGTCTCCAGGGCGGCGTGGACGATGCGGCGATCGTCGCGCGCGTGGATGAACTGCTGGACCTGGTCGGGCTGACCGCGCACGCACGCAAGTACCCGGCGCAGCTGTCCGGCGGGCAGAAGCAACGCGTCGGCATCGCGCGGGCGCTGGCGTGCCGCCCGTCGATCCTGCTTTGCGACGAGGCCACCAGCGCCCTGGACCCGCAGACCACGGCATCGGTGCTGGAACTGCTGGCCGACATCAACCGCCGGCTCGGACTGACGATCGTGCTTATCACCCACGAGATGGACGTGATCCGTCGTGTCTGCGACCGGGTCGCCGTGCTCGACGGCGGCAACGTCGTCGAACTCGGACCGGTGGCCGACGTGTTCCTGCATCCGCAGCATCCCACGACGCGCCGCTTCGTGGCCGAGGCGGATCACCGCGAGGGACGCGGCGCGGAGTTTCCCGGCGTGCCGGGCAGGCTGTTCCGGCTCTCCTTCCGTGGCGAGGCCACGTACTCGCCGCTGCTCTCGCGCGTGGTCCGCGATACCGGCGTGGAATACAACCTCCTTTCCGGCCGTGTCGACCGGATCAAGGACGTGCCCTACGGCCAGCTGACGCTCGCCATGCATGGCGAGCGCCTGGACGATGCGCTCGTGCAGATTCGCGACGCGGGCGTCGACATCGAGGAGGTGGCGCGATGAGCCCCATGCAGGCCCTGTTTCCCAACATCGACTGGCCCGAGATCGGCCAGGCATGCATCGATACCCTGCTGATGCTCGGCGGATCGCTGCTGTTCACCATCGTGCTCGGCTTGCCGCTGGGCGTATGGCTGTTCCTCACCGCCAAGGGCCAGCTGCACGCCAGGCCGAAGCTCTATGCCGTCCTTTCGCTCGTGGTGAACGTGCTGCGGTCGATTCCCTTCATCATCCTCATGATCCTGTTGATCCCTGTCACACAGGCCATCACGGGCGTGAGCATCGGCATTCGCGGCGCAATCGTCCCGCTGGTGATCGGCGCGGCCCCCTTCTTCGCGCGACTGGTGGAGACGGCGCTGCGCGAAGTGGATCGCGGTGTCATCGAAGCAAGCCAGGCCATGGGCGCGACGACGACGCAGGTCGTCACCCGGGTGCTACTGCCGGAGGCCCGCGCCGGCCTGGTCGCCAGCACCACCGTCACCGCCGTGGCCCTGGTCGGCTACACGGCGATGGGCGGCATCGTCGGGGCCGGAGGCCTCGGCGCCCTCGCCTACCAGTACGGTTACAACGGATACAAGCCCGACTACATGCTCGTCACCGTCGCGCTGCTCGTGGTGCTGGTACAGGTCCTGCAGTCGCTCGGCGATCGACTGGTAAGCCGTTACAGCCGGCGCTGACCATGCCGGGGCCGGCTTTGCATCCGGCGGTATGGACGTCTATGCTGTCGCACCGCAACATTCGCGATGGACGCCTCCCATGAAGAAGTACCTGCTCCCGCTCGCCGCCGCCCTCACGTTCATGGTCGCCGGCTGTTCGGGCGGCAGCGGTGCCGACAAGGAGGCAGGTCCCGGCGAGGCGACCCTCACCGTCGCCGCCACGCCGGTGCCGCATGCGGAGATCCTCAAGGAGATCAAGCCCCTGCTGGCCCGCGAGGGGGTGAACCTGGAGATCCGCGTGTTCACCGACTACGTGCAGCCGAACATGCAGGTCGCGCAGAAGCAGCTCGACGTGAACTTCTTCCAGACCGAGCCCTACCTCGACGCCTTCAACCGCGAGCGCGGCACGAACCTGGTGAAGGTCGTGGGCGTGCATATCGAGCCGTTCGGCGCGTACTCGCGCAAGTACACCTCGATCGACCAGCTCCCCGATGGCGCGGACGTCGTCATTCCCAACGATCCCAGCAACAACAGCCGGGCGCTGTTGCTGTTGGCGAAGCATGGCCTGATCACGCTGAAGAACCCGGGCGACCGGCTGGCGACGCTCAAGGACATCGCCACCAACCCGAAAAACCTCAAGTTCCGTGAGCTCGAGGCGGCGATGCTGCCGCGCGTGCTGGACGAGGTCGACCTGGCCCTCATCAACACCAACTACGCGCTCGCCGCCAAGCTCAACCCGGTGAAGGATGCCTTGCTGCTGGAAGACAAGGATTCACCGTACGTGAACTTCCTCGTCTCACGGCAGGACAACAAGGACGATCCGCGCGTGCAGAAGCTGGCCAAGGCGCTGACCTCGCCGGAGGTGAAGGCCTTCATCGAGAAGAACTACGGCGGTGCGGTGTTGCCGGCGTTCTGAGCCGGCATCTCGAAGACCCGGCGCAGATACGCGATGTAGTCCGGGTCTTCGGTTCCCATGCTCTTGCCCGGCGAATCGGAAAGCTTGGCCACCGGCTGGCCGTTGCAACGGGTCATCTTGATCACGATGTTGATCGGCTCCGGGCCCACGTCGTTGGTGAGGTTGGTACCCACGCCGAATGACAACAGGCAGCGCCCGGCGAAGTGCCGGTAGAGTTCCATCACGCGCGGGATGTCCAGGCTGTCGCTGAATACCAGCGTCTTCGTCCGCGGGTCGACGCGGTTCGCCTCGTAATGCGCCAGCACGCGGTCTCCCCACACGATCGGGTCGCCCGAATCGTGGCGCGCTCCGTCGAACAGCTTGCAGAAATACATGTCGAAGTCGCGCAGGAAGGCGTCGAGGCCGTAGACATCCGACAACGCGATGCCCAGGTCGCCACGATACTCGCGCGCCCATGCCTCCAGCGCCGCCGTCTGCGAATCGCGCAGGCGCGGCCCCAGCGACTGGAAAGCCTGAAGGTACTCGTGCGCCATGCTGCCGATCGGAACCAGCCCGAGCCGCATGGCCAGCCAGACGTTGCTCGTGCCCGCCAACTGCGCACCCAGTTCGTGTTTCATGACCCCTAGCATTTCCTCGTGCCAGGCCTGCGAAAAGCGCCGGCGCGTGCCGTAATCGGCGATGCGGGCACTCTCGTAACCGCGGGTATCGCGGAGCAGTTCGATCTTCGATCGCAGCCTTGCCCTGCCCTCGTCGAGTCCCAGGCCGGGGAAGGTAGCCCGGTAGTACAGTTCGTTGACGATGGCCAGCAGCGGCACCTCGAACATGATGGTGTGCAACCACGGCCCGGCGATCACGATCTCGATCTCGCCGTTGCCCTTCGCCGATGGCTCCACGGTGACGTATTTCGCGTTGAGCTGGAACAGGCCGAGGAAGTCCACGAAGTCGCTGTCGATGAAACGCAGGCTGCCCAGATAGGCCAGCTCTTCCTCGGTGAAGCGCAACGAACACAATCCATGCAGTTCGTCGCGGATACGTCCCACGAGCGGAGCCAGGTCGACGCCAGGCGTGCGGCAACGGAAGCGGTATTCCACCTGTGCGGCCGGGTACTGATGCAGCACCACCTGCATCATGGTGAACTTGTAGAGGTCGGTATCGAGCAGCGACCGGATGATCATGCGCTGGCACCCGTGGCGGCGATCTGCCGGTTCACCGCATCCACGAACGGCTGGGTGCCGGGCCACGAGGTGATGCGGCCGAGTTTCCTGCCACGATGGAAAAGGAAGAAAGCCGGGATGCCGTGCAGGCCGAAACGAGTGCCCATGCTCGGATCGTCGTAGACGTTGTCGTGCAACCAGCGTACCTCTGGCCAGACGAAACGGTCTGGCGTGAGCAGTATCTGTCGTTTCGCGATATCGCAATTGGGGCAATCACGCCCCCACAGGAACAGGATGGCGATGCGGTTGTCATCGGCCGCGAGATCCTCATCCAGCGCCACGTCGACGATGCGTCGCATGGGGAAGCGCTGGAAGAAGTCGGGAACGCTGGTATCGGCCATGGGGAAATCCGTGAACGGGTCGAATGCGCGAGATGGGGTCGCCGGAGCGATAATCCGAGGGTACCGCGACACCTCGCCCCCTCGCCAAACGCCTCAAGGATTCCGTGTGCGCCTCGTCATCGGCCTGATCCTCCTCGTTTACGCCCATCTCACCCTCGCCGCCACGCTTACCGTCGACACCGGAACCGGGGCGCGCCGGCTGAGCACGGAACAACTGCTCGCGCGGCCGGACGCCCGGGACATCCAGGTCGTCGGGGATGTCTCGTATCACGCCGCCATGCGTTATCGCGCGATACCGTTGAAAGCCCTGCTCGATGGGGTCCCGGCCGGCGGCCACCTGCAATTCGTGGCGCTGGACGGATTCACCGCCGAGATGCCCGCCTCGCTCGTCCTGGGCGCCGGCGGTGCCGAGGCATGGCTCGCCATCGAGCCGGCAGACAAGCCATGGCCGAAGCTCGGCGAGGGAAAGCCCAGCGCGGGACCCTTCTACCTCGTCTGGCTGCATCCCGAGGCAGGCCACGTGGGGCCCGAGCAGTGGCCTTACCAGGTGGCGTCGATCAAGGTGCTGGCCGATCCCGCGGCACGTTTCCCGGCGATGCAGCCGGCCGCCGGGCTACCCGCCCATGCGCCGGAGCGGCGTGGTTTCGCGGTCTTTCAACGCGACTGCATCAGTTGCCACACGCTCAATGGCCAGGGCGACGCGAAGCTGGGACCGGACCTCAACATCCCTCACAGCCCGACCGAATACCTTCGCGGGGACATGCTGCGCACGCTGGTGCGAAACCCGCAGAACCTGCGCCGCTGGCCGCAGGCGAAGATGCCCGGGTTCGACCCGAAGGTATTGTCGGATGCGGACCTGGACGACCTGGTGGCGTATCTGAAGCATATGGCGGGGCGGAAGGTCTCGCCCTGAGCCATCGCCGCTGAAGCGGCTCCCACACAAGCTAGCGGCTATTGGCTATTGGCTGGTGGCTTGTGTGGGAGGTTTCCTGTGGGAGCCGCTTCAGCGGCGATATCGGCCCCTCAGGCCCGCTCCCCCTCGACCACAAGGTCGCTCGACGCCCTGTTGTAGACCTCCATGTCGAGAATCCCCCGCTCCCGCGCGACCAGCACCGGGACCACCATCTGGCCGGTGACATTGGTCATCGTGCGCATCATGTCGAGGATGCGGTCGATCGCGACGAGGTAGCCGATGCCTTCCAAGGGCAAGCCGGCGGAACTGAGCACGAGCGCGACCATCACCATGGCCGTGCCGGGCACGCCGGCGGTGCCGAAAGAGCCGAGCACGGAGGCCAGCAGGATCACGATGTACTGCGCCGGCTGCAGGTCGAGGTGGAAATACTGGGCGATGAACACGGCGGAGATGGCCGGGTAGATCGCGCCACAGCCGTCCATCTTGATGCTCGCGCCCAGCGGTACCGCGAATGCCGCGTACTCCTCCTTCACACCCATGTTGCCCACCACGCTGCGCAGCGCGATCGGCATCGCCGCGAAGCTCGACGACGAGGTGAAGGCCACCTGCATGGCGGGGAACGCGGCGCGGAAAAACTTGAGCGGATTGAGGCCGTGCGTGAGCAACAGGCCGCCGTACACCACGACGATCTGCAAGGCGCAGGCGAGATAGAGCGCACCGACGAAGGTGGCCAGCGGCAACAGTTTCTCGAAGCCGTACGCGCCCACCAGCGCGGCGATGAGGCCGAACGTGCCCAGCGGCGTCACCTCGAGCACGAAGCGCGTGACCTGGATCATCCCATCGTTCGCCTCGGTGGCCAGCGCACGCAGGCGCGCCGATTTCTCGCCGATCTTCACCAGGGCCAGGCCGAGCAACCCCGCGAAGAAAATCACCTGCAGGATCTTGCCCTCGCTGAGGGCGCGGAAGGGATTGGCCGGTACGATGTCCAGCAAGACCTTGACCGGCTCCGGCACGGCCTTCGGTTTCCAGCCCGCCGGCGTGGTGAGTCCTTCCACGCCCAGGCCGGGCTGGGTGACGTGTGCGACGAGCAATCCCACCAGCACGGCGAGCGTCGCCGTCGCCGCGAACCAGGCGAAGGTACGCCCACCCAGCGCGGCGACATCCTTCACCCCGTGCAGGCTCGATACGCTATGCAAGACCGCGAAGAACACCAGCGGCACCGCGATCATCTTGATGAGGGTGACGTAGAGTTCCCCGAGGGGGCCGAACCATGTCGCGGCCGCCGGGCCCAACAGCCAGCCGGCGAATGCGCCGAGCACGAAACCGGCCGCCACGCGCTTCCAGAAGCGGATACGTAACCAGGAGGATATAAGCGGCATGGATGGCACCTGTTCACATGACGGCCCACCTTACACCGCCGACTGGCCGTCTGGACGTCCATCATCGGACACTGTGTTTCCCCTGGTGAACGCCGGCCTGCCCCAAGGAGCCCGTAAGAACTCCTGTGGAAGCCGCTTCAGCGGCGATCAGCACCCCTCAACCTTTCCAGTTCACCCGTCCGCTCCACCGGAGCCAACCTGGCCAGGCCATCCGCCCGCGCGAAGAACGCCCGCCAATCCCCGCCCACCTCCGCGAACAACGCGGCGAACGAAGCCACCCACGTGTCGTAGAGGCCGAACGGCAACAGGGTCGCGTTGTTCAGCGGCCGCCTCAGCCAGCGGTCGTAACGGTGGTCGCCACCCGCCTCGTCATCGCGCCAGGCGAGGTAGCGCCCGCGAAAGTCCTCGAACTCCTCCGCCTTGGCCACCCGCTTCGCTTCGTCCGTCCATGGCTGTGCATAGATCGCCGCGAGGCGATCGCGCAAGGCCAGCACCTGCGTGGTGAACGACCGCTCCAGTACGTCGCCCTTCTCGTCCGGTGCCGGCTGCTTCCTCGCATCCCGCCACTCGCGCAGGCCTTCACGCTCCACGAAGCTGGCGAACGACTCGTTGAAGGAGGAGTCGTTCTTCACGTAGATCTTCTGATGGGCCAGTTCGTGGAAGATGGTGCCGGCCAGTTCGTCGTCGTCCCAGCGCAGCATGCTGCTGAGGATGGGGTCGGCGAACCAGCCGAGGGTGGAATAGGCAGGCACCTCGCCGATGGCCACGTCGTTGCCCAGGGACCGCTCACGTGCCGCTTCGCGGTCGGCCAGGTCCTTGCGGAAGTAGCCCCGGTAGGCGACACAGCCGGCGACCGGGAAACAATGCGTCACGGCGGAAACCGACAGCTCGGGTGTCGCGAACACGTTCCATGCCACCCACGGACGATCCAGCTGCACGTAATAGGTGTAGCTGCGATTGTCCGGCAGGTCCAGCGCGGTGGAAGCGAAGCGGCGCGCCTCACGCGCCAGCGTGAGGCGGCGGCGCGTGGTATCCGGCGTCTTCGGATCGGCCACCACCTTGTCGATGGAACGGCGCTCGGCGAGCAGCGCGGCCTGCCCGTGCGTCACATGGGCGTAATACCCGAGCGAGCGGCATCCGGTGAGCAGGATCAGCGTGGCGGCAAGCACATGGCGCATCGGGCCATTGTGCCGCATGGCGGCGTTCGTCGAGACGGTCAGGCGGATCGCTTCCCCCCGGTCATCGACTGGAGCACTCCGTCACGACGGATCAACCCGTGCATCAACGCCGCGCCGATATGCGCGAGGAAGGTCAGGAAGAACAGCCAGGCGAGATAGCGATGCGCCTCGCGCAGCCAGGCGAAGAGCGCGGCGTCGGAGGGCAGGATCGGTGGCAGGCGCAGGCCCGCGCCCAGGCTCACCGGATAATTTCCCGCCGACAACATGCCCCAGCCGATCAGCGGCATCGCGATCATCAACCCGTACAGCAACCAGTGCGACGCGTGCGCCGCCAGTTTCTGCCATTCGGGCATATCCGCGGGAAGCGGCGGTGCCGGATGGGTCAGGCGGAAGCCGAGGCGGATCAACGCGAGCACGAAGATGGTGATGCCCAGCGGCTTGTGAATCGCCAACAGCCACGCGTGTCTGGCTTCGACCGAGGTCACCATGCCCGCGCCGACGAACAGCATGGAAAGAATGGCCAGCGCCATCAACCAGTGCAACACGCGGGCGAACGGATGGAAGGTGTCTGCGTGGCTCATGGGTGGTTCTCCTTCGGGCTGGCCGTTCCGGGCAGGTGGCCTTCCTCACTGGTGCGGCGCAGGTACGAATCCGCATACGCCGCGGATCGGGCCACGAGCAACGGATCGTTCGACACCTCGATGCCACGCGGCAGGATGGTGGGGTCGTAATTGACGTCGCGGCAGGGTCCATCGGACTGTGCCTCCATGTGGTCGATCACGATCGTGCCCGCGTCCACCGTTTGCCGGTCTTCCGGCCACGCCTTGGTCGCGTCGTCGACCGGATCGCCGTCGGCGGCGAACACCATGCGCAGGTGCCAGCGCAGCGGACCTTCACCGAGGCGCTTCGCGAGGTCCGCGGCCAGATAGTCCGGATCACCCGCGGCCGGACCGCCGTCGCCGCCCGGCGGTTGCTCGGGTACGACCTTCCAGCGCACGGCGTGGCGCTGCCCTGCCGCATCGCGCAGATAGAACGCGTTGATGCTTTCGTACGTTTCGGTCACGTAGCTCGCCGAAGGCTTGGCCGTTTTCACCCAGGCGAGGAAAGCCGCCGCCTCCGGATGCGCGGCGAAGAACGCCTTCGGCTTGGCCGGGTCCGGCTTGCCCGTGGCGGGATCGGGATGCGTCGCCACTTGCAGGTCGTAGAAGGCCTGGGCCGTGGCCACGGGGAACACCGGCATGGCGTTCATGCCGGTGCGCCACTGCTCCCCGTCCGCAAGGTCGAAACGCAAGGCGAAGCTGCGAATGGGAACGGAACTGTCCGCCGCATAGGGATTCCCGCCCGGAATCGCGAGACGGCCTACGACGGGGGTGTCGCCGGGGGCGAACAGGGGTGCCGTGGAATAGGCGGCCAGGGCGCCGCTCGACTCGAAACGGCCGGCCACGCAGATGCCCTTGGCATGGTTGCGGCGGTAACCGGGGTATTCGCCCCCATTGGCCTGCAACGCATCGATGATCCGCTTCGGGGTCAGGCGCCCCGGCTCCAGCCATCCCCCCACATAGCCGAAGGCGGCGGCGAAGCCGGCCACGACCAGTCCGATCAGTGCCCATCGCCAGGCGGCGTGTGTCGGGGGGCGCCGCGTCTCGGGTTCTTGCATTGTCATCTCTCCGGCCGGTGAGTTATTCGGGGTGGCATTGCAGGGTGGGACGTACGTCAGGCTCTTTTATTCCCGATAGGGGAATAATTCGTTCCAGCGGACGTCCCACGTCCAGTCACCCCCGGTATGGGACCCGCATGTCCGATCCAGGAATCGATGAAGCCCTGCGTACGATGCTGCCGCGCCTGCGGCGCTTCGCGTTGTGGCTCGCCCGCGATTCGAGCGCGGCGGACGACCTGGTCCAGTCCACGATCGAACGGGCGTTGACCCGATGGCACACCAGGCGTGACGACCAGAGCCTGCGCGCCTGGCTGTTCTCGATCTTGTACCGGCTGTTCCTCGATGGGAAGCGCCGCGCCGGCCGCTATGCCAGGCTGCTCGGTTCGCTGGCCCACGAGGAAGCCAGCTGGCCCTCCGCCGAACGCGTCGCCACGGCCCACTCCACCCTGGCCGCGTTTGCCGGGCTGCCGGCGGAACAACGCAGCCTCCTGATCTGGATCACCGTCGAGGGCATGAGTTACCAGGAGGTCGCCGACATCCTGCAAGTCCCCATCGGCACGGTGATGTCCCGTCTCTCCCGCGCCCGCCGCACCTTGCGCCGGCTGGGCGAAGGCGAGGTACGGCCCCCTTCCCTGCGGCTCTTGAAATGAACACCACACCCCCGAGCGAACACGACATCCACGCCTACGTGGACGGGCACCTGGACGGGCCGCGTCGCGGCGAGGTCGAGCGTTACCTCGCCCGGCACCCCGACGAAGCCGACGAGGTCCTGGGCTGGCGGCAGGACGCCCAGCAGCTGCGCACCCTGCTCGCTGGCGACCTTTCGGAGGCTCCGGCCGAGTTGGACCCTGCCGAGATCCGTGCCCGGGCGCGGCACCGCCATGCGGTCCGCTGGGCCACCGCCGCGAGCCTGCTGCTCTGCCTGATCGTGGGTGGCCTGGGTGGTTGGGCCGCGCGCGGCATGGGTACCGGAAACGCGCCCATGGCCGACGCCATGCAGGCTTATCGCCTCCTCGCGCTCGACCACGGCGTGGGCATGGACATCACCACCGGCAACGAAGGCGACCTGCGGGCCTGGCTTTCAGGCCGCGTAGGCTCGAACGTCCGCTTGCCGGACCTGGCCGACGCGGGTTTCCGCCCGATGGGCGGGCGGCTCTTCGCCACCGACCAGGGGCCGGCGGCGATGGTGCTCTACGACGATGGAAACGGTCACACGGTGAGCTTCTACGTGCGCCCGCCCGGCCCGGCCCGGCACCTGCTGCCGCGTGGCAGCCGCGAGGACAACGGCCTGCTGGCGAACTACTGGTCCGACAGGGGCCACAACTATGCCGTCGTCGCCACGGCCGACGATGCGGGCCGCTCGGCGGCCGAGCGGGTGGTGGGCAGGTCGATCTAGCGCTCGTGCAACTCGCCCGAGTGCAACTCCAGCGTGCGGTCCATGCGGCCCGCCAGGCGCGAATCGTGGGTGACCAGCACGAAGCTGGTCCCTATCTCGCGGTTGAGTTCGATCATCAACTCGTAGACGTGGGCCGCGTTGGCCTCGTCGAGGTTACCCGTGGGTTCGTCGCCGAGCACGCAGGCCGGGCGCGTGACCAGCGCACGCGCGACCGCGCAACGCTGGCGCTCGCCGCCCGACATCTCGGCCGGGCGATGACGCAGGCGCGCCCCCAGCCCCACGCGTTCGAGCAACGCGGTGGCCTCCTTCTGCGCCTGCCCGATCGACACGCCGCGGATCAACAGCGGCATGCACACGTTTTCCAGCGCCGTGAACTCGGGCAAGAGGTGATGGAACTGGTAGATGAAGCCCAGCGAACGATTGCGCTCACGGCCGCGCTCGGCATCCGACAGTTCGGAGAGGACGCGGCCGTTCACCTCGACCTTGCCCGCGCTCAACGTGTCCAGGCCGCCAATGATGTGCAGCAGGGTCGACTTTCCCGACCCCGACGCACCCACGATGGACATGGTCTCGCCCCGGCGCAGGGCGAAGTTCACGTTGGACAGGACGCCCGTGCGCAGGTCGCCCTCCTCGTAGACCTTGGCGACGCCGATGGCGCGCAGGACGATGTCGTCGTTCGGCTTATTCATAACGGAGTGCCTGGGCGGGCTGCGTGCGCGAGGCGCGCCACGCCGGATACAAGGTGGCCAGCAGCGAGAAGGCGAATGTCACCAGCACCACCCAGCCCACGTCGGACCAGAGCAACTGGCTCGGCAACTCGCTGATGTAATAGACGTCCGGCGAGAGGAAGGTCTGCCCGGTCACATGCTCGATCCATTTCACCAGGCCAGGCAGGTTGAACGACAGCAGGGAGCCGAGCAGCACGCCGAGCCCGATGCCCACGATGCCCACCAGCAAGCCCTGCACCATGAACATGCCCATGATGCTGCGCGGGGTCGAACCCAGCGTGCGCAGGATGGCGATGTCGGCCTGCTTGTCCGTCACCAGCATCATCAACATGGAAATGAGATTGATCACGGCGACGAGGATGATCAGCGAAAGGATGACGAACATCACCGTCTTCTCCATGTCGATCGCACGGAAGAAGTTGGCGTGGGTATCCATCCATGTCTCGACGCGGTACGCCTGGCCGAGCTTGTTGACCAGGTCCTGCGCCACCGGGAAGGCCGCGCGCATGTCGTCGAGCTTGAGCCGGATGCCCGTCGGGCCATCGAGCCCGTTGAGGCGCTGCGCGTCCTGGATGTCGATAAGCGCGAGGTTCGCGTCGTATTCCTGCATGCCCAGCTCGAAGATGCCGCTGACCGTGAAGCTGCGCAGCTTCGGCACCGCACCCATCGGAGTGGCCGTGAACTGGGGCACCACGACGGTGAGCTTGTCGCCGACACTCACGCCCAAGGCCAGGGCCAGTTCGCGGCCCACGATGATCTTCCAGCCGCGATCGGTGAGATCGCTCATCTTGCCTTCGACCATGTGCTTGTCGATGTCGGAGACCTTCGGCTCCATCGACGGCAGGATGCCGCGGATGATGGCGCCGCTGGGCCGCTTGGCCTGCAGGAAGGCCTGGATCTCCACGTACGGCGCGGCGCCGCGCACGTGCTTGGTGGCTTCGGCGGTCTTCACCGCCCTCTGCCAGTCCTGCACGGTTTCGTCGATGCCGGACACGGTCACGTGGGACACGGCGCCGAGGATGCGGTTGCGCAATTCGCTGTCGAAACCGTTCATCACCGACATCACGGTGATGAGGGCGGTCACGCTGATCGCGATGCAGACGATCGAGACCGTGGAAATGAAGGAAATGAACTGGTTGCGGCGCTTCGCGCGGGTGTAGCGCAAACCAATGAAGAGCTCGAGGGGTCTGAACATACCGGTCGACGACAGCCTTTGATGAGTGGGCCGCCACGAAAGGCATGCACCGCGCGGCAGAGTGCCCGATGCGGACGGTCGGGGCAAGCCAGGGGCTCTCGCCCAGACAGCGAGCCTTTGGGTTTCAGGGGGTTTGCCGGGTCGAAAGATGGACCCGCAGAAGGCGAAGATCGTCGGCCGGCGTGTTGTCGGGAAGCAAGGCCACCCGCCCTTCGCCATCGCGCCAACGAAGGCGCAGGAAAACCGATGTGCCGAATATCCGTGCGTCCTTCAGGTCCGCTGGCCGCTCGTATCCACCGTGCAAGCGCACCGACCAGGCATCGTCGGGGGTCCAGCGCAAGGAGACGATGGACGGTCGCCGGAACGCCACGAGCCGCCGGCATCCGTGCCATGCGATGCCGGCGGCGAACAACCAGGCGATCGTCTGGGGCAATCCGGTGAACAAGGGGGCCATCGTGGCCAGCGCCACGATGGCCGCGCCGAGACGGCTCAACGTGGCCGACGGCCGTATGTCAGAGCCGGTACCTGGAGCGGATGTCATCGATGATGGCCTGCCAGTCGTCGCGGGGAGCGCGGGCATGGCCCATCACCCAATCCCAGAGATCGGGATCCTGCACGTCCAGCAGTTCGTCGAAAGCCCGCCTCGTGGCTTCGTCCACGTCGGCGAAGCGCTCGTCGAGCCAGCCGCCGAACAGTCGATCGAGTTCACGCGTACCCCGGCGGGTGCGCCAGCGAAGGCGTTTGAGGCGGGCTTCTTCCATTACAGGTCACCGAAATCACTGTGGGAGCCGCTTCATGTGGGAGCCGCTTCAGCGGCGATCGGGAGCTCGCCTCGTTGCATCCCATCGCCGCTGAAGCGGCTCCCACACAAGGCGCGAACCCACCCTGGTGGGAGCCGACCCTCTCGGCGATCCCGCGGCAGCGGGCAAGATATCCGCAAGCACCCATCGCCGACAGGGTCGGCTCCCACCGAGTGGAGCTTCCATCGAGCGGAACTCCATCGGGCCGGGGTCAGGCCGAGCGGCGCTGCACGATCAGCTTCTTGATCTCCGCGATCGCCTTCGCCGGGTTGAGGCCCTTCGGGCAGGTGCGCGCGCAGTTCATGATCGTGTGGCAGCGGTAGAGCTTGAACGGATCTTCCAGGTCGTCCAGGCGGGCGCCGGTGTCCTCGTCACGGCTGTCGACGATCCAGCGGTATGCCTGAAGGAGGATCGCCGGGCCGAGGTAACGATCGCCGTTCCACCAGTAGCTCGGGCACGAGGTCGAGCAGCAGGCGCAGAGGATGCATTCGTAGAGGCCGTCGAGCTTCTTGCGGTCTTCCGGCGACTGCAGGCGCTCCTTGTCGGCCGGTGCCGGGCTCTGCGTGCGCATCCACGGCTTGATCGAGGCGAACTGCGCGTAGAAATGGGTGAGATCGGGAACGAGATCCTTCACCACCGGCATGTGTGGCAACGGATAGATGTTGACCGTGCCACCGCCGCAATCCTCGATGGCCTTGGTGCATGCCAGCGTGTTGGTGCCATCGATGTTCATCGCGCACGAACCGCAGATGCCTTCGCGGCACGAGCGGCGCAGCGAGAGCGTCGAGTCGATTTCGTTCTTGATCTTCAGCAGGGCGTCGAGAACCATCGGGCCGCACGCGTCGAGATCGACTTCGTACGTGTCGGTGCGCGGGTTCTGGCCGTCGTCCGGCGTCCAGCGATAGACCTTGAAGGTGCGCACGTTCTTCGCGCCCTTCACCGGGAAATGCTTGCCGGCCTGGATCTTGGAATTCTTGGGTAGCGTGAACTCTGCCACGATTGCCTCTCCGGTCCGGTATCAGTAAACGCGCTTTTTCGGCGGCACGACGTCGACGTCGTCCGTCAGGGTGTACATGTGCACCGGGCGGAAGTCGAAGCTGGACTGGCCGGCCTCGTCGATCCACACCAGCGTGTGCTTCTGCCAGTCGTGGTCGTCGCGATCGGGGAAGTCTTCGCGTGCATGGGCGCCACGGCTTTCCGGACGCTGCTCCGCCGAGTGCATGGTGGCCACCGCCTGCGCGAGCAGGTTGGACAATTCCAGCGTCTCGATGAGGTCGGAATTCCAGACCATCGAGCGGTCGCTGACCTTGACGTCCTTGAACGAGTCGTAGACGGCGGAGATCTTCGCCTTGCCTTCCCTCAGGGTCTCGCCCGTACGGAACACCGCGGCGTCGGACTGCATGGTCTTCTGCATCTCGGCGCGAATCTGCGCGGTCGGCGTACCGCCATCGGCGTGGCGAAGCGCGTCGAAGCGGCCCAGGATCTTGTCCAGCGCATTGGCCGGGAGATCCTTGTGCGGCGTGTCCGGCTTGATCAGCTCGGCGCAGCGGTGGGCGACGGCGCGGCCGAACACCACCAGGTCGAGCAGCGAGTTCGAGCCCAGGCGATTGGCACCGTGCACCGACACGCAAGCGGCTTCACCGATCGCGAACAGGCCCGGCACGATCGAATCCGGATCGTCGTCGCGCTTGGTGACCACTTCGCCGTGGTAGTTGGTCGGGATGCCGCCCATGTTGTAGTGGACGGTCGGCAGGACCGGGATCGGCTCCTTGGTGACGTCGACACCCGCGAAGATGCGCGCGGATTCCGCGATGCCCGGCAGGCGCTCGCCGATCACCTCGGGGCCCAGGTGCATCAGGTTGAGGTGGATGTGGTCCTTGTTCGGGCCCACGCCACGACCTTCGCGGATCTCGATGGTCATCGCGCGGCTGACGACGTCGCGCGAGGCGAGATCCTTCGCGTTCGGCGCGTAGCGCTCCATGAAGCGCTCGCCCTCGGAGTTGGTGAGATACCCACCTTCGCCACGGACGCCCTCGGTGATCAGGCAGCCGGCGCCATAGATGCCGGTCGGGTGGAACTGCACGAATTCCATGTCCTGCAACGGCAGGCCGGCGCGCAGCACCATGCCACCACCGTCGCCCGTGCAGGTATGCGCCGAGGTGGCACTGAAGTAGGCGCGGCCGTAGCCACCGGTCGCCATCACCACCGCGTGGCCGCGGAAGAGGTGCAACGTGCCTTCGTTCATGTCGAGCGCGAGCACGCCCACGCACTTGCCGTCCTCGAAGACGAGGTCGATGGCGAAGTACTCGATGAAGAACGTGGCGTCGTGCGCGAGCGCCTGCTGGTACAGCGTGTGCAGGATGGCGTGGCCGGTGCGGTCGGCCGCGGCGCAGGTGCGCTGCGCGGTGCCCTGGCCGTAGTGCGTGGTCATGCCGCCGAACGGACGCTGGTAGATCTTGCCTTCCTCGGTACGCGAGAACGGCACGCCGTAGTGTTCCAGCTCGATGATGGCCGGGATGGCCTCACGGCACATGTATTCGATCGCGTCCTGGTCGCCGAGCCAGTCGGAGCCCTTGATCGTGTCGTAGAAATGGAAACGCCAATCGTCTTCGCCCATGTTGCCGAGCGCGGCCGAGATGCCGCCCTGCGCCGCCACGGTGTGCGAGCGGGTCGGGAAGACCTTGGTGATGCAGGCGGCCTTGAGGCCCTTCTCGGCGAGGCCGAAGGTGGCGCGCAGGCCGGCGCCACCGGCACCGACCACGATCACGTCGTACTTGTGTTGTTGAACCTTGTAGGATTCCATCGATCAGCTTCCGAGCGCGACGCGCAACACGGCCAGTACGCCCGTGAGCGTGGCGAGTACGGCGATGAACTTGATGAGGACCAGCGAGGCCACTTCGAGCCAGCGGGTATGGACGTAGTCTTCGATCACGACCTGCAGGCCGAGGACGGCGTGCCGGAACATCGTGATGATGAGCGCGATGAGCAGCACCGCGTTCCACGGCTTCGCCAGCGTGGCGCGGGCCGTGTTGAAATCGGCGTGCGCCAGGCTCACCACGGTGAAGACGAACCAGAGCGTGAGGAAGACCAGGCCGAGCGCGGTGACGCGCTGGAGCATCCAGTGGCTGACGCCCTCTTTCGCCGATCCCAGGCCACGGGCGCGAGCGAGCGGGTTGCGAAGATCCTTGCTCATGCCTGGGCTCCCAGCAGTACGTAGCCCCAGACCAGGGCGGTCAGCACGATGGCGCCGACGATGGAAAGCCAGCTGGAACGAATGAAGGTTTCGACGGCATAACCGGCGCCAGCGTCCTGCGCCAGATGGCGGATGCCGTTGCACAGGTGGTAGAAGAAGTTCAGGGTCCAGCCGATCATGAGGACCGTGCCGAACGGACTGCCTGCCAGGCTGGTGAACGTCCCGAAGGCCTCCGGACCGGCGGCGATGGAGGCGAGCCCCCAGACGATGATGAGGCTACCGACGGCATTAAGGATGCCGGTGGCGCGATGCAGGATGGAGGAAACCATCTGCACTTGCCACTTGTAGACCTGGAGATGCGGTGAAAGCGGTCGTCCCGTTTGTGCCATGGCGGCTATCCTGGATTGGAATCGCTAGATGCCCGACAGCCTTCCCTCGCCTTCCGATCGGTCAGAAGTCGATGCAGCGTCCGTTTTTTTCCCAATCGCCGTAACGCGTAGGGTCCAATGGCGCTTTCTCGACCCTTGGTCCGCCGTTCGTGGGGGCGATCGGCGTGACGAGCGGCTTCGCCGGAGCGGAATCGTTCGCGTCCTGGGGTTCGGAGGGGTTGTCGGACATGGTTATAAAGCCCTAAAAGCGTAATACCTGTGCAACGGCAGCACAACCTTGACGAAAGCCGCGAGGCTTGGTTTGGCCAAGGCCGGACCGTATATCTTACCCCTCCACCCTGCCTTGCGCCTCCCCCATGCCGAGCCGTACCACTCGAACCATCACCCTCGCCGGCCCCGATGCCGGCGCGTTCGCCAACGCCCAGTTCAGCAGCGACGTCCTGGCGCTCGCGACCGGACGCTGGCAATGGAGCGGCTGGCTCGACCCGAAAGGACGGGTGCGCGCGCTGCTGCAGATCGCCCGCGTCGCGGACGATCGCTACGTCGTCATGCCGCGAGGTGGCGATGCGTCGTCGCTGGCCGTCGACCTGAAGCGCTTCGTGTTTCGCTCGAAGGTGAGGATCGATGTATCCACCGAACTGCACGTGTCCGACGGCACGGCCGTTGCCGATGGCGATGCACGCGAGGAAGACGACACGCTGGTACTGGGCGAAGGCGACGCGTCGTTGCGCATCGGCGCGCACGAGGGTGACGACACGTGGATCGCGCGACATGTCGACAAGGGCTTTGCATGGCTTCCCGAACAAGCGCTCGGCATCTTGCTTCCGCCCGCGTTGTCGATGGAACGGCTCGATGCCGTGGCGTTCGACAAGGGTTGCTTCCCCGGCCAGGAAATCGCCGCGAGGCTGCATTTTCTCGGCGGACACAAACGCCACCTGCGTATCGTGCGCAGCGATGCTGCATTGCAAGAAGGACATTCACTGCGCATTGACGGACGTGACGCAGGCATCGTGTTGATGCAGAACATGTACTCGACTTCGCCTACATCACTAGTTGTACTGGACGACACGATGTCGCAGGCGGAGACTCTTGAATCGCAGGGCATACAACTACATGTCTTGTCGACGTTTGCCGAATGAATGTGCGATGACGTCGTAAAAAAATGTTCCTGCATATGTGTGAGTCAAAGCTGAACCGCGCCACTCGCGCACTTGCGCAAATCGACACGCACCACTAGTCTCCGCCGATCCATTTGCGTGGCCGTGCTGTCACCACACGGTTACACCCGCGACGATCCGTCGACGATGACGGTTCTGGCGCGACCCGGCCCCCGCCGGAGCACAACGTAACGCGCCTCCCCATGGCGCGTCGTGAGCCGAACTCATTCGGCGACACCCCATGCCGGGCGGCTCCGGACAGCCGCCCAGTTAAGTCACAGTGTGTGACGCCCGAGTCATCCGTGTTTCCTGCATGTATCGGATGTCGTCGGTTGGTCCAGGTAGTAACGGCCTGCCCGCCCGTCTACCGCTCATACGTCTCCCATGGCTCTTCCAAGGCCGCAAGTGACGGAAAAGCTCGTTGGAGGCAGATACACATGAAACTTTCCGCTTTGCTCTGGATGGCGTCCGTCCTTCCAAGCCACCTCGCCGACCAGACCTGCCTGGCGACGACGGTGTATCTCGAAGCACGCAGTGAACCGACCATCGGCCAGTATGCCGTGGCGGAAGTCGCCCTCCGTCGCCGCGATCGCGGCATGGGTGGCAACAATGTCTGTGAAGTCGTGAAGGCTCCGCGCCAGTTCGCGATCACCACCACGCCGAAGGATTTCGAGATCAACGATCTCGTCGCGTGGAACAAGGCATGGAAAATCGCCGGCGATTCCATGAACAACTGGAACCTGCCCAAGAGCGAACGCCTCGTTTACGTGCCGCAGGCCGATCATTTCGCCACCGTGGCGGTGGCGCCGAGCTGGTCGAGCAGTCGAGTCGTTCGCAAGATAGGCGACCACGCGTTCTACGCCGTCAACTGACGCAAGAACGCGCGGGGGAAAAGAGATCCAGGCGGGCAGCTTGGGATCTCCGGGAAAAGGGGCCCTCGGATGAGGGTCTTTTTTTTGCCCGCGGAAAAGTACCCGGCGGCACGAGTGCGAGCCGAGCTTGCGGGTGGAAGCCGACCTCGTGGGAGCCGACCTTGCCGGCGATCCCGCGCCAGCGGGCATGCCCAGTCGAGCACCCATCGCCGACAGGATCGGCTCCCACGAATGGCTGCCTTCATTGGATTGGTGGCGGCTTCTTCGTAGGCGACTCCAATAAAAAGCCCGCCATGAGGCGGGCTTTTTATGGACGTCTTTACGGCTGAACGATCAACGCCTGTAAACGCGATCTCCACGGACCTCCACATAATCGCCGCGCCGCAGCTGTGGGTCCTCACGCTGCGTCACCGTGGCCCAGCGGCCGTCGTCTAGGCGGATCCGCACGCGGAACGCCACGTCGTCGGAGCCGTTGCGCTTGCCGACCTGGTTGCCGACGAGGCCACCCACGACGGCGCCACCCACCGTGGCGGCGGAACGACCGTCGCCCTTGCCGATGGTGTTGCCCAGCACGCCACCGGCGACGGCACCGATCACGGCGCCAAGCGGCGAAGAGTCCTTCTGCACGTACACCTGCTCGATGTCGTCCACGACACCGCATTGCGCACACCCTCGCTGCGCACCGGAGTACACCACGCGATCCTCACGATACACGCGACGCGGCTCTTCGTAACACGCGGACAGCGACAGCGTGGCCAGGGCCACCGCGACGATGCCGATCTTGCGGACGATGCTATGCATGGCTTACGCCCTCATGGATGGTTCGTGGATCAACGCGCGTCGGAGACGACCGAAACGCCTTCCTGCACTTCCACGCGATCGCCCGGATCGTGGTCCATGCGCACCGTGCGGGTCACGCCCTTGTATTCGTAGCGCACGTCGTAGGCCACGATCTTGTCGCTGCTACCCGCCGAGACGGTGCTGCACTTGCGGACCGTGCTGGTCACCGTATTGGTTTCCTGGCGGCGCTCCTGGATCTCGTGGCCCGCGTAGCCGCCACCGACCGCGCCAGCCACCGTGGCCAGCGTACGGCCCTTGCCGCCACCGATCTGGTTGCCGAGCAGGCCACCGGCCACCGCACCGATGGCGGTACCGGCGATCTGGTGCTGGTCCTTCACCGGCGCGCGCCGGGTCACCACCTCGTCATGGCACTCCCGCTGGGGCGCCGACGCCTGTGCACGAACGGGATCCACACTGACGACACGCCCGTACTTCGGGCCCGGGGGCTCGGGTGCGGGTGCCGGGGCGGCCTCCGGAGCCGGAGCCGGGGCATTCGCGATGTCGGCATTCGCATCGCGGTTGCAGGCGGAAAGGCTCAATACCAGGGCCGCACCCAAACCAGCGTTCAGGACGGAAATCTTCAACCTGCTCATAACCCTAATCTCCTAACAAAGGTCAGCGACCTCGATGGCGCCAGAGCCCCATCACCCGGAAGTCGCCTCGGGCACATTTGACAGTCGGTAAACTGAACGACGCCTTAGACTCCCTCCACCCTTCATCCCGGCATCACACCGACATGCTCGATCTCGTAGACAGCCACGCCCATCTCGACGACGCCTCGTTCGACGGCGACCGGGGCAGGATGTTCGACCGCTCCGCCGAAGCCGGCGTTCGGCGCTGGATCGTGCCTGCGATCGATCGCGGAAACTGGGAAGGGGTCGAGCGGCTGGCTTCGTCACGCCCCGGCGTCTTCCCCGCCTACGGGCTGCATCCATTGTTCCTCGAACACCACCGCGATATCCATCTCGACGAATTGCAGGACTGGCTGGAGGGTCACGGCGCGGTGGCCGTCGGCGAAATCGGGCTCGATTTCTACGTCGATGGCCTCGACCCCGCGCGCCAGCGCGACCTGTTCGTCCGCCAGTTGCATATCGCGAAGGAACACGACCTGCCCGTCATCGTCCACGCACGCCGCGCCTTCGAGGAAACCATCCACACGCTGCGCCGCATCGGTGGCCTGCGCGGTGTCGTGCACAGTTTCTCCGGCAGCGAGGAACAGGCACGGCAGCTGTTCGACCTCGGCTTCCACATCGGCATCGGCGGTCCGGTTACATACGACCGCGCCAACCGCATCCGCCGTGTCGTCAGCGATATGCCGCTGCAGTGGTTGCTACTGGAAACCGATGCACCCGACCAACCGTGCGCGAACCATCGCGGCGAGCGGAACGAGCCCGCCTACATGCTCGACGTACTGAAAACGATAGCCGGGTTGCGCGGCGAATCCGAAGTGGATATCGCGACAGCAACCACGGCGAACGCGACGAGTCTGTTTGCGCTGTAAGAAGCTTGCCAACCTCCCGGCTCTTTACTGGTTCTTCGCGCATGTCCGGGGTTCGCCTGGTGCGGGCTCGGCTTCGCCCTCGCATTCGTTGTGTGCGGCGAGGGGAGCTGCCGGGCGCCACCCTCGGCGCGACGGTAGTCGCCGTCCCTTGGGCAAGGATGCCGCTGCGCGGCCGTGT
>NZ_JBPGXU010000055.1:0-26888 GCF_056755675.1 Luteibacter sp. KNZ12-1A
CTGATACTTGGCGCCTCAAGGCTGCCGGGTTTGCTTCTACCTCGCTGCTGCAAAATCAGTATTCGCAAGGGCAATCATGTCGCCCCGTCACGGAGAGCTGATAGCCTTCGCAACGGGGGTCTTATTCTTCTCAAAGCTTGTTGACGTCCGGATCTCCACACTTGTCGCCATCATTGGCGATCGTCGGCGGATCGCCGAATTCGCCAATCTTCCGGTCACTTGCTGAGCAAGTCGGCGGATAGAGAATGCTGCAACAGGAGACAGGGGTGGAACCACATCAGGGCAGGGAAGAGGGGATGCCGGCACGGCGTCGGGAGTTCACTCCAAGCGGGGAGATCCCTATCCATATACCGTTCTCAGGGTGCGTTTCCGTCCAGTGGATACGAACACCGCGCACTTGGCCCAACATGAGTTTGTAGGGCATCCCCTACAACCAGACAGGACGCCGCCTACATACTCGGTCGATTCCCTTCCATGATGATCCCCGGGCCAATCTTGGCAAAAAATCTGGGGTCCGCCATGAAAAAAAATATCCGCCGAGCAGCCATATCCGCGTGTCTCGTCATTGCTGCTGCATTCGCTAGCGGCGCGAACGCCGTAACGGGATTCGATGCACCTGTCAGCGGTTGGCTTGTTCAGGACTACCCCGCACCTCAGGGTGTCGTCCTTTGGTACACGCCATCCACCTGTGGAAACGGCCAACTCATGTTTAACGCAAGCGAATCCCAGGATCGACAGAACCGACTTGTCGCCATGGTCCTCGCCGCGAAAGCCATGGGCGGGAAGATGCATATTGAATACGACGTGGTAAATGGCGGCTGCATGATCAGCAATTTCGGCGTCATTCCTTCGTAACGCATGCGTCGATCCCAAGGACTCAGCATTGTGAAAATCAATCGACTTGTCACGCTACTGGCAGGGCTGACGCTAAGCTTGGCCGCTACGGCGGGGACTGCGACTCAGAAATACTTCGGATACTTTGCTGGCGACACCGTGAATACGTTGACGTCACCGCCTTCCGATATCGGCTTCAACGAAATGAAGGGCCATAGCAACCTATATGCGATCATGGCGTGGCCGGGTGACACCTCGCCCTCGGGGAGGGCGGTAACGCAGTCGCAGGTGCTCGAAAAGCTTGCGGCGGCAAAAGCAGCTCATGTGCACGCGATCGTTCCGGCTTATCCATTTGTGTTCCAGGCCGTGAGGGCCAGCAATGGCGATATCAGCTGCTGGAACAACGATCCGGGAGCAGCGGCATCCTGGGCGTCGCTATCGCAGGCGATGGTTGATCAAGGCTATTTGATTCCGGGTGACCCAGTACACAGCACGGTCATTGCCGTGTATATCGTGGACGAACCGAACGGCCCAAGCACCTGCTTGAACGATGTGAATGGCCAGGCGAATCCGAGCTTCGTTAACGGTATGAATGCCGTTCGCCAGGACAGCCATACCGCCAGCCTACCCATTGCCTCGATTCTCTCGGGCGAAGGGTTTGACCGGTTCTTCGCTGGCATGAAGATGCTTGACTGGGTCGGATTCGATGAATACGGCGACGACGACGGCAAGTGGTCGCGAACCTTCGCCGCACTCAAGCAGTACGCGCCCGGCAAGAAGTATATTGTCGTCCCCGGCGCCATGCAGGGTTGCGACTTGGTTGACCTTGACCCGACCCAGAGGTTCTTTACCGCCATCGAGAACGATCCCGACGTGACGTGGCTCGCACCCTTTGCCTGGTTCTCGGGCCTTGGCGGAGACGCGAGCTGCAAAGGTGTTCGAGACATTCCCGCCACGCGTGCCGCCTATACGGCCGAGGGCCTGAAAATCCGTTCTCTGCAGTGCAATAGCTCCCCCGGTGACGCCGCATTCTGTAGTGGTTCGGCGAATGTGACATCCGCCATTAATCTGCTTCTCAACTAATTGATCAAGTATAGATGGGGAATCCTATGAACCGTTCTCGCTCGGCCGCAAGTTCGACGAAATCGACGGTATCTAAGATGGTTATGGGCTGCGGAGTACATGAGGGTGATCTAACTATCCAATAAAATGTCGAACGTCCGCTTTCGACTCAAGGCGGACATTTCGATGAAGGCGTCCGCGCATGCGATTTGGGCAGGTTATAGGGGTAGGGCAGTGCTGCTCAAGGCCCCAAGGCTGCCATTTATTTTGCCGATAGCCGTCATCCCTATTTGAAATCATTCGGAATAAGGGCATTCTTCGATCCATCTGTACGATGCCGCGCTCCAAATCCACAGGGGAAGTGATGAACGACGTGAAGCGCTGGGTAAGACGCTGTTCTCTCGCCGCGATGATATTTATCGCTTCAAGTTATAGTGGCTATACGTTGGGAACCAATTGCACAGCGGCCACCTCCAACATCGACAAAGCCGTTTGTTCGGAATTGCCGAGCCAGGACGCCAAACTCAACGAAGATTACGGTGAAGCCATGAATCGGCTTTCGCCTGAAGGCCAATCCGCGCTACGCGCCGACCAGCGGGCCTGGTTGCGCTACAGGGCGACGGCCTGCGGTTTTGCTGATGAGGACTACTCTCCAGGGAATGTGCGGTGCCTGAGCGCACTGATCCGTAGGCGTGACGATCGGTTGTTATGGCTGGTTGCACATCAAGACAAACCCTCTCTTTTTACGTATTTCGTCAGAAGTTCCTACGAGACCACCCCGGATCCAGCGGGTGGCTTGCCGTTCTGGTCGGAATCGTCGATTCCGCAGATCGATTCCAAATCGCTTTCGCCAAACCTTGCCTGGTCGGACGTGCAGGCCTGGAATGCCCTGCTTGCAAAGCTCATCGGTGGCCCGGCAAAGGCTTCCGTTTGTCAGGGCGGAAAGGGGGACATTTATCGGGAGCCACATGTCTCCGTCGCCAGTATCTTGCTGATAACGGTGTCGGAGGACCGCGATGACACCTGCCGTGGCCTCAGGCCGAACCTGGTCATCTCGTACGGGCAGGGGCCTTTCAATGATTTGCCGCAGGATCACTTCATGTCCGAGACTCAGTACAACGTCGTGATGATGCGCGGCGATGTGCATCTGCTGCGGGCCTCGGATCTGTTTTCTGCAGGGGACGACTGGAAGCGGTTGTTGACCGAACGCGTCGAGCAGGAGGTGCTAAAACAGGCGCTGAGTCACCGTGAAAATTGGCATCCATCGCCGAATGCGATCGAGCGTGTCGCGACGGACCCTTCCAACTGGCTCCCCGGCAACCCGTTTTCCATTCGGGTAAACCAGTTGGCCTTGTCCGCGGACGAAATAATCGGCGGATTTACGGTCCGGATTCCATGGAGCGACCTGCAAAGCGTTTTGAGTTTCAAGGGCAAGCGGATATTGACCGCGCCAAATCGGTAAGGGGAAGGTCTTGAGCCATGATTTCGCTTTGAACCGACGCGGCGGCTGGCGTCGCCGCGTGGCGGCTTTTGCGCTGGCCATCGGTTGCGCGGGAGGCGCCGCGGCCGCGGACGATCCGTCCCTTCCGGACGGTTTTCTTGCGTATCGGCCATACAATGGATTTGTCTTCGAAGTCGTGCATTTGCTTCCCGCGCGGGATGATCATCTGCACGTCGTTGAAGTCGACGACTACGCGTTGTCACGTGGCATGGACGCGATCCGGCTCTCCGCGGCGGGATCCTTCGACGACGAAATGAAGCAAAACAAACAGCGTGACGAAGGCCGGGAACAGCAGGTCAAGCTCATCGCGGTACCCGATCAGTACGCCGCTGAATTCAAGGCGATGCAGTCGGCGCCCAGCGGAGATGCCGCCTATGCCCTCGGCACGGACCTGCCCGATGCGATTCGGCTCTACGCGGCCGCCGCCGTGGATTTTCATGCCGCGCATCCTGCCGTGATCGAGCGGAAGCCCGATGCGAGCTGGCCCAAGCCACCAACGGCCGGGCCGATGGATACGGAACAGCGCGCGGCGCTTGAGAGGGCCATTCCCCGTTTCCAGGCGGTAGTCGAACTGCCGGATGCGTCAAAGGCGCCGCGCGGCGTGACTGCTGCGTACATGCTCGGTCGCAGCTATGCATTGCGCATGAATCCTGGCGATGCCGCACTCGCCGAAAAGGCATTCGTGCTTACGCGTACGCTGGCGCGAGCCGGCGTGCCTGATCCAGATGGTCTGGCTGTGGCAAGTTTCGGCGATCAGGCCCGCTTGCGGCGCGCGGCCGGCGACCTGAGTTCGACCATAGGCTTGTATGCGGAGCAGGCGACGCGTGGTTCGGTCGAAGGCGTGGAGTCGCTCAAGTGGGTGGCTCAGGCGCTCTACCAGGATCCAGATGGCATGGCGAAAGTGGAGAACATTCCGCTGGGGCAACGCCTGTTGATCGCCTATGCCCTTGAATACAATGATGACGGTCGCGTGCGTGAATACGTCTACGTGCCTGGTGGCCACCTCTATGGCAACGTGGACAACGGCACGATGGATCTTATCGTGCGCACGGCAAAGCAATGGCCCAAAGATAGAATAGCGTGGCCGGACCGCCTTGCCGCGCTGGCCTATCGCACGGGTGACATGGATTTCGTACACGCGCTTGTCGATGGGCAGGACACTGCGCTCGCCTGGTGGCTTAAAGCCAAGATGCTGGTCGCCGATGGCAGGCTGGCGGAGGCCGAGGCTGCATACAGGAAGGTGCTGGCAAAGTCCCCGGCCACGCCCGATCCCGATGGCCTATCGCCCTTCAACGAATCTGCGGCGTGTGCGGAAATGACGCAGCTTGAGCGGGTGCGGGGCGAGTTTATCCCCGCCTTGCGTGACCTCGTTGCCTGCAACAGAACGTACCGGGTGGAGCAGTCCTACGATCTAACCTTCTATCTTGGGGAGCGCGTGCTGACCACGGCGGAACTGCAAAGCGTCGTGGCGACGCTACCACCAGATCATTCGAGCTCCACCGGCCCGATCACGGATTTCCAAAGTGCCGAATTACGCTCCGTACTCGCCAAGCGGCTAGTGAGGGAAGGGCGCTATCAAGATGCTCTAGCCTATGCGGATGCGGCGATGGTCACCCCCATCAATAAGTATGACGCATCCTTCGACACGGGCCTGAGCAAAAACCTCAAGACCCAGCACGATTTGATTCAGGCCTATGCAACTGCCCACGAGCAGACGCAAAACGGCGGCTCTGACGTGGCAAAGGCTGCCGCGTGGTACCAGCTTGCGTTGCTGACGCGCGTCGAGCACGGCGAAATCCTTGATCATGATTCCGCGCTCTATAAAGACAATGCAACACCCGACTTCCCTGGCGTGTCATCCAGCGAACTGGCACGCCTGAAGGCGAATTACACGGTACCCGATCAGGACAACCTGCGCTGGTACATCGCTTACGACGATGCCTTGAAAGCCGCGCAG
This sequence comes from Luteibacter sp. KNZ12-1A, assembly GCF_056755675.1. NCBI lineage: Bacteria > Pseudomonadati > Pseudomonadota > Gammaproteobacteria > Lysobacterales > Rhodanobacteraceae > Luteibacter > Luteibacter sp. KNZ12-1A. The sequence continues at coordinate 5,355 of NZ_JBPGXU010000055.1, forward strand.
CTCGTACCGTCCCATTCGCAGGCCTATGCCGCCATTTTGTGCCACGCGGCGCACTGGATGAACGAGGCGCCACCCCAAGCGATCGACGGCCGCGATCCCATCGCCAATCTTCGGCAGGCGTGGCAGCTTTATGTCAAGCATGGCGCTTACGTGCAGTGGGCAGGTGACTTCGGCCATCAGTGTCCCGATCCGAATTTCGATGCCGCCGCGCGGCCGCTTTGGTGGCAATGGTTCACCAAGCGGATGGGGCGACTCCATGTGCATCCGCTCACTTTGATTGCAGCGGGATCAGCGTTGCTGGTACTCATGCTGGTGCTCGCTGGTTGGCTGATCCTAAGAAAACGCAGAGGTGCTCCAACCCTCAGCCAATAATGGGGTATCGAGGTAGGACGCCCCCTCGATGGGATGCCCATCACTTCGCATAATGTATATTATGTACAATTATGGAAGAGGCTCAGGCACGCTATTTGCCTACTTCTCGGCCCACGTCAAGGAGTCGACCGAGCCCACGCGCGCATGGCTATCCGCCCCGCCTTTCGCCCCGGCCGTCGATTCCCCTGCAATCGGCTCCGGCACGGGAACCGCGCCACGCCGTATCGCCTCGATCTGCGCGTTGCTGATCCGGTCAGGCTGATCGATGGGCCACGAGGTAACTACCAGAACCCGGTCCTTAGCGGTCAACTTCACCCCATACGGGGTCTTGTCGACACCCACACCCATCGCGCGAAGCTCAGCCAGCGACAGGCGATCTAGGATGCGATCCTTATCAGCGACCCACTCGACGTAACCGTTAACGCGACCACCCGTCTCGATCAGCGCAGACAGCCGCACCGTACCCGACTAATGCAGGACGGGGTCGACTTCTCCTCGCGCGAACGATCGAGGCAAGCTACCGGCCTGACGGACGCATTCCACGCCATCGCAGAACGACTACACGAGGGTTCCACCGCCGTCCACGACCACAGCTTGACCAGTCGTGTAGCCCCCTCGCATGAACGAAAGGTAGGCCTCAGCGAGATCGTTAGGTATCCCAACTCGCTTCACGAGCAGCTTCGCAGCAGTTTCGCGGAAAATGTGTTCGCGCGTCTCGGTCGGAATTCCGGACCAGAGATCGGTGACGACCATTCCGGGCACGACCGCGTTGACCCGGATGGGGGCGAGTTCGATGGCAAGGGCCCGCGTTAGCGACTCGATAGCCCCGCAAATGCTCGCCGCAAAGGCAAAGCCCGCTGGCGGGCGCCGTGCCGAAGTCCCGCCAGTCAAGACAATCGAGCCGCCGGATCGCATATGGGGACTTGCCGCCTGCACCGCAGCGAGCACGCCCCAATAACGCAACTCGAAGAATTCGCGAGCGGCCGCCAGGTCGGTGTCCACGACGCGTGAACCAAACGGAAGCGGCTCACCCGCGGTATAGGCCAGGTGGTCGAACTCACCCAGTTCTGCGAAGAGCTGTCTCGTGGCATTCGCCGATTTCAAATCCACGGCCCGGCCTGTGGCGGAACCTTTTGGGAGTCGATCCACCGCATCGGCGACGCTTTTGGGCTGACTGGCGACGATGACGATACTGGCTCCTTCGAGCGCGGCCTGCTCGGCCACGGCGAAGCCGATGCCGCGAGACCCGCCAAGAACGACAACACGTTTTTCTTTCAGCATGACTTGAATCCACGGAGAGTGTCGATGAACAGGTCCGATACGGCGGGCCCGCTGATTGCCCAGTCATCGTAGACTGCGGTATAAGTACGGTCGATAGCTAAATATGCGTAAAACTTTATCTCTCGTCCAAATATGGATCCTTTCCTCGATCTGATCGGCCTGCTTCGACCGCGTGCCACCCTGTGGGGTGGCATCGAGGGGCGTGGAGCATGGGCGGTATCGTTTCGGAAACGAGACGATCTCCTGTTCTGCTGGCTGTCACGCGGAGAGTGCCAGCTGGTTCGTCCGCGCGTGCCGCCCTTGCGTTTGCGCGCCAACGACTTTGTTCTCGTTCGAACTGATGCACCCTTCGTGCTCAACTCGGACCTCTCGATCGAACCGATCGAGAGCGAGGTGGCAGTCGCCCGGACGAAAAAGACGACACTGCGAGTCGGCAGCGGTGCGAAGTCGCCGGTCACCCTTCGCGGTGGCCGATTTCTGTTCGATACGGCAAACGAGACCCTGTTGACGGGCTTGCTCCCTTCGCTGGTTCACATCCCCGGAAACGACACGTCCTCGCCGCACATTCGCGCCCTGATGAACATGAACGAAGCAGAGTCCTCGCACCCAGGGCCCGGCAGCGAATTCGTCGTCGCACGTCTAATGGAATTGATCTTGGTGGAAATTCTGCGCGGTGCCCGACTTTCTGCGCAGCCGCAGCACTCGGGGCTGATCGCGGGTCTAAAAGACCCGATAGTTGCGCGTGCGCTCTCAGCGGTCCACCGTGACGTGCAGAAGGACTGGACCGTAGCCGACCTGGCTCGGCTTTGCGGCGTCTCACGTTCCGCTTTTGCCGTTCGTTTTCGTACAACCGTCGGGATGGCGCCCGTCGAATACTTGCAGCATTGGCGTATGGCGCTGGCAAAGGACGCACTGCGACTCGGTACGAGCGGTATTGGTGAAATCGGGCTGTCTGTCGGATTTCAATCACCAAGCGCATTCAGCACCGCTTTCACCCGAGTTGTCGGAATTTCACCGAAGCGGTTCGCGGCCTCGATTCGACAGCGATAAAGCGTGCGCTCCTTCGCGAGTCAAAAAAGAAAGAGTCCCGCAGAACCGAAGTTCTGCGGGACTGATGCCTTCTGCTCGCGTGGGGCAAGCCCTTTTGCACCGCGAGCAATCTGGCGGCCTAGCCGATCGCGTTCGGCACACTGGTCGCGTAGCTCAGGGACGGCCGTATCGTGACGCACAATGGTGGTGGCGTCACACCGATGAATTATCAGCCGCGTTCGCATACGCATCGAAGCACATCGCGATATTCCGCATCAAGATGCCTGACCGAGGGGAGGAGCTCCATCGCCGCTAGCCGTTTGCCTCGTAAAGTCATTCTGTGATTCGATTGACGGCATACAGAAGCGTCGGCATTTGCCGGCGCTTCTGTAACTCCGCTATCGACTTAAGCCCGTTTGAACAGGCGTAAGATAAACAGCAGTATCACCGCACCAAGCGTCGCGGTAGCGATAGAACTGAGCAGGCCGCCGCCAAGGCTGATGCCAAGAACACCGGCCAGCCAGCCGCCGATAAACGCACCGACGATACCGACGATGATGTCGACAATCAGGCCGAAGCCGCCGCCTTTGACCAACAATCCGGCAAGCCAACCGGCTACTGCGCCGATGATCAGCCATACGATAATACCGTGTGATGCCATTGTCGGAGACTCCGTGAAGATAAAGATACCTGTGGACGAAACAACCGTCGGCTGAAAACGCTGGGCCAGTTTAGGCCTGGAAGGCAACTTTACGTTGGATGCTTCAGCGCCACCACAGCCCGACGAAACAGATCGCGCATTTTCGGGTCCACCGCAACCAGGCGGTCCACCGAACGCAGCATGACGAGCGAGGCATAATCTCCCAGGGCCGCGTCGCCCCACTCCGCCAATAGAATCCTGCGCAACATGGGTAGACGAACTTCGGCGAGCGAAACAGCGTCTTCGGGGTCGACCGTGCTCACCAGTTCGTGGAGGTCACGTCTCATCGCAACCTCCCTGGCGCCGAGCGTGGATGAAGCACTGAGATGGAGGTGGCTTTCAATGCGACACAGCACGTCTAGCAATGAGCTGCGCTGAAGCGCCAATCCCTCATGTACAGGGGGAGGCATAAGTGGCCTTATCGGCGACTGGACTGGACCAGGATGACTGGGTATTGCGACGGCGTCAGCCGTGCGCAAGAAGTGTTGCGGCATCTCGTATGCTCTACCCCTCTCTAGTTACAACTAAATCCCAGCAGCCAAGCCCTATCGGGGGCAAATGCGGACTCGACTGCCGTCGACGTAATCGTCGACACATACACGTCCCTGGTATGCGGAAAACCGTGGTGTGACGTGCATGAATTCCTGGTTCAGCCATGGGGCACGATGCCGTCACATCTCATGGTTCGTAATGTGAGCGACTGGCCTCGCGATTGGAATCAGAAAAGTCCTAGACGGGCTGAAAAGTGCCTCTTCACGCATCTTTTCGCAGAGGTGCCGCCCACGCCGCCGCGATGCACGAGCGTGAGGCGGTCGAGGCGTAGGTGACAACAGGCGTACAGTGGCGGCTATCCTTTCTTAGAACAGGCCGTTGGAGCGGGCGTAGTCGTATAACTGTTTGTCGCCGTCCAGACCGAGCTTGCGCATGGCATCGCGCTTCTGCTGGCTGACGGTTTTCACGCTACGTCCTGTGCGTCGGGCGATTTCGGAGACAGTAAGGCCCTGGGCCAGGAATCGCACTACTTCGGCCTCGCGCGGGGATATCGACCCAGGCTCGTTGTTGGCTATCACCGTCTCTTCGATCTGTTTACGCGTACGTTCGCTGAGATAGATGCGTCCCGCGCAGATGACATCGATCGCAAGGATCAGCTCCCGGGTCATCGCCATCTTGTCGACGACGCCACCCACCCCGATCGCAAGCATGCCTTGCACCAGAGCGGGATTGCGGAGCATCGTGAGTACAAGAATGGAAAGCTTCGGATAATTTTCGCGTATCCCGGCCAACATGGACAGGCCATCCTCGGAAGGCTGATCGCCCGGCATGGAGAAATCGGTGATAAGCAGATCGCAAGGCTCGCGTGACAGCAAGCTGGCCAGCTCCCTGCCATTGCTCGCCTCGCCTATGATGCTGAACCTGTCTCCATAGCTTTGCAGCGCTGCTTTCAACCCCATCAGTACAACAGGATGGTCGTCGGAAATAATGACCCGCACTGCGCACCTCACCCTACGGTTTATGGTCACCCCATAACTCAGCCATCACCACCGCGTATAAATCTTCGCACACGGCATGATTTGTGCATGAATTGGCCGTAATTGTAACATGAACGCGCAGCAAAACCTGCCATGAACTCAGTCAGCACTGCGGCGTCGAGGAGCGATATGCCGACCACACTGCCCCATTTGTTGCCTGGGATCGCTACCTTCGAGGCATCGTATGGAGTCACCTGGATCAACAATCAGGCGACCCCTATTTCCGCCACTACGCTTGTGCTCGCCGTGCTGCTGATCCTAGTGGCAGCCGTGGCGATGGGGCTTGCCTGGCTGCTGCAGGCCCATGTGAGTAAGGCCAGGCGCCTGCATGAGGAACTCCTCGCCCAGCGTTCGTTTTCCGAAGGCGCCCTGGACGCGTTGCTGGCGCCCGTGGCCATCCACGACCTCGATGGACGCATCGTAGGCACGAATGCGTACTACCGACAACACCCCGCCGCTGCAGAAGCGATGACGGCGGCGATCTTGGGCGAAGGTTTCGGCGGAACAGCGGATGGGCACGACCCTCGTGAAATCGACTACACATTCGACGACGGCATGCCGCGGCAGGCGCTGTTATGGAATCGCCCGATCCACACGGAGAGTGGGCAACTCGTCGGGTCTATTGGCATCCTTATCGATGTCACGGCGTTTCGTGACGCGGAACGCGCCGCGCGGATCACCGACCTGGGTTTACGCGACATCGTCCAGCAAATCCCCGTGGTGGTCTTCACCATACTCAGAGACACACAGGGGGGCCGCCATCTCACGTTTTCCGCTGGCGATGCACGCGCCCTGTTCGGTCTGGAATTGGTGGACCTACTCGGCACGGGCGACGTGCTTCGAGAGCATGTGTTGCAAGGCCGCATTCATCCCGACGATATGGCCTCTTTCGGTCGACTGATCTTCCCCGCCACCACCGACCTGGGGCAACGCTCGCTCGATTTCCGCGCATTCGGCCGCGACGGCCTGCGCTGGATTCGCGCGACGCTTGCGACGCAGCAGTTGCCAGATGGAAGCGTGCGGCTGATTGGTTACTTCATCGATACGACCGAACTCAACGCGCGCAACGAAGCCCTGCGAATTGCGCGCGATGTCGCCGAGCGCGCATCGAAGGCAAAAGCGGATTTCCTGGCCACGATGAGCCATGAAATCCGTACGCCAATGAATGGCGTGATCGGCATGCTTGAATTACTCGGACGCACGCCGATCGACGCTGAGCAGCGTGAGCTTCTACGTGCCGTTGAGGATTCTGCGGACATATTGCTCCAAGTACTGAACGACATCCTGGATTTTTCCAAACTCGAAGCGGGTGATCTCAGGCTGGACGAAACGCCATTCGATCCGCGTGTATTGGTCGACAACGTCATAAGCGTAATGGCGGCGCGTGCTCAGACGAAAGGCCTTGGCATCCATGTAGCAATCGATGCCACCGTCGCAGGCATCTTGCGCGGCGACAGCGTTCGCCTACGCCAGATCCTGTTGAACCTGCTGAGCAACGCCATCAAATTCACGGAGCGGGGCAGCATTGCCGTGCGCATGGTCGTGCTTGGCGACGAGAGCGATCACCAGCACTTGCGCATCAGCGTCACGGATACCGGCATCGGTATTCCAGGAGAAAAGCAGGCCACGCTGTTCAAGCCGTTCACCCAGGCTGAGGCCTCGACCAGCCGGCGTTATGGAGGCACCGGGTTGGGCCTTGCCATCTGCCGCCATCTGGTCGAACTCATGGGTGGCGCGGTCGAGTTGAGCAGCGAGCCCGGCGTGGGAACGACGGTGGGAGTTGAAGTCCGCCTTTCTGTAGTACGGCGAGAAGTCGTCGCACCCGCCGGACTACATGGGCGCCATGCGGTCGTGAGGATCAGCTCGGCTGAAACGGCCAGGTCATTGAGCGAGCACCTGAAGTCCTTGGGCATGACGGTGGAACAAGCCATGCCATCGCAAGCGTTACGCGAAGGCATGGCGGCGAGCTTGCTGTTTATCGACCCCGCCGATAAAGACAGTGAGTCCCTGATCAGCGCTCATGTCATTGCCGTTACCGGCGATGCAGGTCCTTCGACGGTGGGGGATGACCGGGTGCCCCTGAGCGCGAACCCGCTGAAGTGGCAGTCACTGGTGCGCGCCTGCCTTGTCGCACTCGAGCTGCGCGATAAAACATTGCAAGAGACCGGTGAGGGGCTATCGTCGGGCGCGATAGCGGACTCCGATCCGTTGCCTTTGTTCTTGGCTGGTGCGCCGGTCGATCGCGGGCACATCCTAGTCGCCGAAGACCATCCGGTGAGCCAAAAGCTGATCCTTCGGCAGTTGGCGATCCTCGGCTTGAGTTGCGAAGTGGTGGACAACGGGCGGGACGCTTTCGAGGCCCTGACCGGTAACGAATACGCGATGCTGCTCACTGACTGCAACATGCCCTTGATGAGCGGATACGAACTCGCTATGGCATGGCGCCAGTACGAAGCGGAGACCGGTCGCCAACGACGGCTTCCCATCCTCGCCATGACCGCCAACGCCCTGGCCGGGGAGGCCGTGCGCGTCCGCAACGCCGGCATGGACGACACCCTGAGCAAACCGCTGCAACTACTCCCGCTCAGCCAGAAAATCCGCCAGTGGTTGCCGGAACAACCGGCATCCACGCTTGCCCATATACCCCATGCTTCCGACGCCGTACAGCTGGCCAGACTGACCGGCGGTAACGAGGAGGCAGGTCTGTACGCCGAAATGCTGCAGGCCTTTTCCAGCGCCAGTCGCGACGACCTGCTTGAACTACACCGTTGCGTCGAAATGGACGACGCGGCGGCCGCATCCTTGAGCCTGCATCGCCTGCTTGGTGCCCTACAACTGTTTAACGATGGCGCATTACTTAGCCGGGGCAAGCAATTGCTTGAGTCCCTGCATACGGAACAGGGGAACGACGCTCTCTCCCAATTGCCCGGTTTTGCCCTGGAAGTCGAGACCCTGCTCTCAGGCTTGAATAACCAACTAGCTGAATAGACGGGTCAAATAGCAATTTCCCCGAAACTTCACGATAATAACACCGTCTTTGTGCCGCATCAGGCCTGTCGAATCCGGACGGTTCGGCGTGCCTGGAAGGATCGCGCGGCAGAGCGCTTGGGGGCGCAACAGGAGTGAGGTTATGTCACGCAAGGTTTTGGGGCAGTCCCGGCTTCGCCGCTGGTTGTTTGCTGTGTCGCTTGCTATCGCTTTCGGCCCTATATTTTTTGCACCGGCATTTGCCACGCCGGCTGCCGACTGGAACTATCGGGTACGTCCCAACGACACAATCTGGGATCTTGCCGGGCGTTACCTGAAACCGAGCATCCCCTGGCAGAAACTCCAGGACTACAACAAAGTCGCCGATCCGCTTCATCTGCCGCCAGGCATGACTCTGCACATTCCGGTGGCGTGGCTGCGGCTGGAACCCGCGAGGGCCAGGGTGATTGCCGTCATCGGCCATGCCACAGCCACCCTGCCCGGCACCGCGCAGGCGATGCCCGTGACGCAAGGCATGTCGTTCGGTTACGGCGCTACGCTGGTGACTCAGAGTGATTCCAGCCTCACCTTGGAGTTCGCGGACGGTTCGCGCATTCTCGTGCAGAGCAACAGCGAGCTCGCTCTTGATCGGCTTAGCGCCTACAAAAACACAGGCATGGTCGACACGCGCGTACGTCTGCAGCGAGGGCGCATCAACAGTGACGTTACCCCCATGAGCGGGAACGCCGCGCGATTCAATGTGTCGACTCCAGGCACGATTTCAAGCGTGCGCGGCACCCACTTTCGCGTGATCGCCAATTCGGCGACCGATGAGGCGCGAACCGAGGTGATCTCCGGCAAGGTCGATGTCGGCAACGACAAGCGACATGTCCTGGCGACGACCGGACTGGGCGTGACCACTGCCGGGGAAGCTTCTCCGGGACAACCGCAATCGCTGCTTCCGGCACCGGCACTGCAATGCCCGGTAGTCCCGATCAATCAGTTTCCTTACGAGTTTCAGTGGCAGGCTTTGAACGGCGCCCGGCATTATCGCGTGCAGGTCGCGTCCAGTGCGAAATTCGAGGCCCTGCTGCTGGACCGCGTCGTCGATGATACCCGTGCGGTCATTCCCGATTTGAGCGATGGCACCTATGCGATCCGCGTGCGCGGTGTCGGCACAAGCGCGCTTGAAGGCCTCGACGCCACCTGTTCCGCCATATCCATCGACAACCACCCGCGACCGCCGCTGATCGTGTCGCCGCAGCCAGATAGCCGGGTGCGCGATACCCGACCGGCATTCCGTTGGACGGAAAGCCAGCAAGCTACGTCCTACGCCTGGCAGCTGGCTAGCGATCCGGCATTCGAACACCTGCTGGCCGATCAGCCGCAGGTGACGGGAAGCGACGTGCGCCCGGCCCATTCGCTACCTCTTGGCCGCTACTACTGGCGCATCGCCAGCCGCGACGACACCGGCAAGGTGGGTCCGTACACCCATGCACTTCCCTTCGATCTGGTATCCGAACCACCCGCTCCGGTACCTGGCGAACCCAAGCGCTCGCATGGCGATCTGACACTGAGCTGGCCAGCGGGCCAACCGGGTCAACGCTATCACGTACAACTGGCGCGTCATCCAGACTTCACCCGGCCAGAAGTGGATGCCACGCTCGACAGACCGGAAATCGACCTCAAGAAGCTGTCTTCCGGCAAATGGTATGTGCGCGTGCAAACCATCGACACCGACGGCTATGCCGGACCATGGGGCTCGGTGCAGAAAACGCGCATGCCATGCGTGGCCTGCCGCTGGGCAGCGGCAGGCGGCGGTGCATCGTTGCTATGGCTACTACTTTGATGCCATGAACCGCTGCAGCCGAACCGACGCATGGAACCTCGCCGATGTCGTGGCAGTCGACGATGCGTCCTGATCCGCTCGTCGTACTCGGGCGTGTGCTGACCTGGATGATCGGCGTGGCCTCGCTCACCCTGATCATGGCGAGCGGCGTGGCCACCCGACTCGACAACACATTCTACGACCTGCACATGCGTCATTGGTCGTATCGGACCAGTGACGCCGTGGTTATCGTGGCGGCCGACGCGAAGAGCCTGTCCAGGCTCGGCAATTGGCCGTGGCCGCGCGCAGTACACGCACGACTGCTCGATCGCCTCACCGATGCGGGCGTTCGCGGTGTCGGTATCGACATCACCATGGCCGAGCCCGACATCAATCACCCAGAAAACGATCGCGCTTTCGCGCAGGCCATTCGCCGAAACGGGCACGTCGCCATGCCCGTGTTCGCCGAAGCCGCCGAACTCGGCGGAACGCTGGAAGAAATGTTGCCCACGCAGGAGATCGCCAGTGAGGCGTCTGCCTTCGGTCACGTCGATGCCGCCAAGGACGATGACGGCGTCATTCGTGGCGCCTATCTGAAAGCTGGCCTGGGGCGCCCGTACTGGCCGGCCCTCGCCCTCGCCGTCTATGGTATGGACCGGAAAACGCAAAAGCCGGTACTGCCCAGCCTGCACAGACCGGATACGGACATGGAATCGCCTTACCAATGGATGCGCGACGACTATGTCCTGCTCCATTTCGCCGGACCGGCCGGTAGCTTCGACCAGGTCTCCTACGTCGACCTGCTGGAAGGCCATGTGTCGCCCGCGCTACTCAACGGACGCTGGGTATTCGTCGGTGCGACGGCCTCGGGACTTGGCGACCTGCTCGACACCTCGGCTTCGGGTGGCGATGAGCGCATGCCGGGCGTGGAGTATCAGGCCAACCTGCTTGAGTCCATCGAAAATGCCAGCACGCTGACACCACTGAACTTCACGAACCAGCTCGTCATCGGCGCCACGTTGCTGACGTTGCCGTTGCTGCTCTACGGTCTGCCCGGATTTCGCCAGATGTGGACGATCGCACTGGTCGCGCTGCTCGCAGGTTTCGGAACGAGCATTGCACTTTTGCGGATGGAGGGATGGTGGTGGCCGCCCCTGGCCTGCGTGATCGTCATGACTGCCGGCGTGGGCGGCTTCTCGGCGCTGCGAAAGTTAAAGGACCGCCATGACGCTTCGAGGTGAGGTTGAATCAGGCTATAGGCACCCGTCAAGCCCCGGGAGCGTCCCCACGCGGAGGCAATGTTGTCTCGTGCGCGCGGATGAACGCCGCGAGACCATCGGCAGGCAATGCTTCGCCAAACAGATAGCCCTGTGCTTCAGTGCACGCCTCTTCCTTTATGTGCGCGAGCTGTAACGTACCGTCGTGTACGCTCGGTAATAGCTGTTGGCGTCGCTCACCTGGGCCACGACCTGATCAATGAAATCCGCACGGTACCCACTCCGAATCCCAACTATCTGGACGGCCTGCCCCGCCTACATGAGGGCCTCAGGAAAAGACGGCCAGGGCTTTGGCCGATACCAGGGCGTCGTCCAGGGCCTGCTGCCTGATCTCGACGCCACGGCTGAGGCGTTCGGCCCGTACGAACTGCACATCCGTGATGCCGAGGAACCCGAACATGGTCGACAGGTACGCTTCCTGGAAGTCCATCGCCTTGGCGGCACCCTCGGAGTACATGCCGCCGCGCGTCGACGCGACGATGATCCGCTTTCCCCCGGATAGGCCGACTGGACCGTGCTCGGTATAGCGAAAGGTTCGACCCGGCTGCACCACGCGATCAATCCACGCTTTCAGCTGGGTGGCCACGGAGAAGTTGTACATCGGGGCACCGATGACGATGACATCACTGGCGAGGAACTCGCTAACCAGCACATCCGAGCGTGCGTGTTCGGCAGCGATCCCATCGTCGTGTCGATCCTGTGCAACCGGACGGAAGCCGGAAGCGATAGCTCCATCGAGGTGAGGAATCGCCTCGGCAACGAGGTCGCGGTAGCGCACCGACGCGTGCACGTGATTGTCGCGAAAGGTGTCGACGATCGCGGCGGTCAACAGGCGGGATGCCGAGGCGTCGCCGAGGACGCTCGAATCCAGATGAAGCAGTTGCATGGCATCGTTCTCCAGGAAAGTGTGCATGAGGACGGGTTACGGGCCCGCATTTCGACTTACGGCCTGCGCCGCCTCGTCGATCAGCCGGGCGACGTCCGTCGGATGGGATACAAGGGACAGGTGACTGGACGAGAGCAGGACGTGATGTGCACCGATCGCCTCCGCGATGCGCTGCTGGATGTCCAGCGGCAACGCATTGTCACGCTCGGTCAGGAGGTACCAGGTCGGTTTGTCGCGCCAGGCGGCGTGGGACACCTTGCCCGCAAAGGCCTCCACGGCCATGGGTGGCGCGACCGCGGCCATGACGGCGACTTTCGCGGCAGGTAGGTCGCCCGCCATCACATGGGCATAGGCAACCGGGTCGTTCAACCACACCCGCCCCTCTGTATCCGGCTGCATGCCTTGCATCGGGGCATGGAGCCGGGCCAGCAGGTCGCTGACCGATTCGCCGCTGTCGGGCACCAGCGCCGAGAGATAGACGATGCCCTTGACCCTGTCTGCGTTTCCGGCCTCGGTGACCACGGCCCCGGCCCAGGAATGCCCCACCAGGATCACGTCGCCATCCTGCCGGTCCACGACTCGTCGCGTCGCAGCCACGTCGTCGGCCAGCGAAGTGAGCGGGTTCTGCACGGCCGTTACGTGGTAACCCTTCCGGCGTAGCAAGGCGATCACCTCGGACCAACTCGAGCCATCCACGAACGCGCCGTGGACCAACACCACGTTCCTGACCCCGGAGTGCACCGGTGCGGCGGTCGCTAGCAACGGGAGCGCGAACAACCAAAGCGTCAGCAACAGTTTTCCCATGAAAGGCGGTACGGGCACGGTCGACATGGCGGCTCCAAACGGGATTTGGTGCAGCCCTGCCCCGGCCGTTGGGAGGTAAACGGCCTGTTGGGGTGCTGCGTGACGCGCATGCTACTCGCGCGTCATTGACTTATTAACGCTGACGACATACACACTCTGTATGTTTTTGGCATACAAATGGGCGGGTCATGGCAGGCTTCTCCAATCTCAAGCGGATCGCCTATTTCGCGGCGGTGGTGGAGACTGGCTCGTTTACCGCCGCAGCGGACAGGTTGGGCATCACCAAGGCTGTGGTCAGTCAGCAGGTGGCGAAACTGGAAGCCGAGTTCCATACCGCACTGCTTTTTCGCACCACACGCAAGGTGCAGCCGACAGAGGCCGGTCAGGCCTTCTACCAGCGGTGCGCAACCATACTTCGGGAGGCCGAAGATGCCTTCGCCGGATTGCATGACCAGACGGCGGAACCCTCCGGACTGCTCCGCCTCACCGCGCCACTGGATTATGGAATCAGCGTAGTCGTACCCGCCATCGCCGCCTTCATGCAGCGGTATCCGCAGTGCAAGGTGGATGCGGTCCTAAGCGACCAGAAGCTCGACATGATGGATCGGAACATCGAACTGGCCGTGCGTATCGGCTGGCTGGCCGACAGCCAGCTGCAAGCCCGACAGATCGGCACATTCCGCCAGCTGTTGGTCGCGCCCGCGCCGTGGCGGGATCGCGTGGAGCGGCTGGTCGAACCGGAGGCTGTCGGCACACTGCCGTTCGTCGCCAATACGATCCTTCGGGACCCGCTTCAATGGTCGTTTTCACAGGGTACAGCCGCACGTCAGGACGTGCGCTTGCAAGCCTCGTTGTCGCTCGATGCGACGCTGCCGGTCCGCGAAGCCGTGCTCCAGGGCGCAGGCTTGTCCGTGTTACCGGATTACGCCGTGACGGACGATATCGTCGCCGGCCGGTTAATCCATGTCCTACCCCAATGGACGCTTCCTTCCGGGGGAATATACGTGGTCTTTCCGACGGCCCGGTTCCGGCCACCGAAAGTGCGCGCGTTCGTTGACCTGTTAGCTCAGTTCGCCACGCACGCCGAGGAGCGCGTGTGGCACGTCTAAGGCCACCAGCGTTAGGGTACGACGGTCCCCGCAGCTGCATCCCGATGGGAGTTCCGGCCGTCGCGCGATCGCCGCGTACCCGAAGCAGGAGCCGTGTCGCGATCGATCTTCCCGGACAAGACACCGCCGGCAAGCGGACTCCAGCACAGCATACCCACCTTCTCGGACTGGGCTGCGGGTAGCAACCCCCGCTCAACATCACGACCGGCGAGTGGAAGGATTGACACCCCCAATCGGGTTGGCGGCCGATACGTCGGTGCCAAATGTCATCCGACCGAGGCACAGGCGCGAAACGATAGTGCCGGTATGGTCAAGCGTCGTGTACTGCATGGTGTCAACCAGCCGTCGGCTGGTAGTACTCCGCGACAAGCCCGTCCGGGTTCCGGACGGTTGCATTGCGACCGCCGGGTGCATCCTTCGGGCCATGGAGCAGCTCAGCACCAAGCCCCAAAACCCATTCGAGGGTCGTGTCGAGGTCATCGACGACAAGGAGGGCCGTAGCAGCGCGAAAGGGCTCGAGCGCCTCCGCCGTGCCGCCAAGCACGATGAACGCGCCAACGACGGCGACCTCGACCCCAAGGTCTGGGAACGGAATACGGCGTTCGCATGGAACGGCCTGCAGTTGCTCGTAGAACGCAACGGTAGCCTCTAGCCGGGTGCTATCGACGTAGAGACGAAACGCGTGGTGAATGAGCTTCATCGATCAGTCTCCGGTATGGTCCATGACAATGCATTCAAGATTTCCCGCTGTCCGCGCCGCGCGCATAGCCTCGTGCAGCGAGGCCAGCGGATAGATGCGCGGTTCGATGGCAGCCGGATCGAGCAGGCCCGCCCGGAAGAGGTCGAGCAGCCGTCGGTAGGCGTCCCGGGGATACATGAAGTTGCCGATGATTTCCCAGCTGTGCAGCATCACCTCCGTGTAGGGGATCGGCAGTGGGACAGCCATGCTGCCCATCAGGACAAGCCGGCCACCGTCCGCGAGGCTGCGTAGCGCGGCAAGCGTCATATTCGGATCGGTGGCACCGCCCACCATGTCGAACGCAAGGTCGACGGCACCATGGGCGACCTCGCGGATGCGAGCGGCATCCTTCGCCGCATCTCCGGTCACCGTGAGCGGCGTGACGCGGTCACTGGCCAATGCCGTCAAACCGGCCAGCTTCCCTGCATCGCGGCCAAGCACGACCACTTGCCGCGCGCCCATCGCCAGGGCGACGAAAACGGCGGCGGTCCCGTAAGCCCCGGTCGCCCCGGCTATCACCACCGTTTCTCCGGCGGCGAGGCGACCGCGTAGCAATCCGCCATACGGCACCAGGTATCGCATCGATACCGCAAGCAGCGGCGCGCTGATTTCCCCCAGGCCATCCACCGGCGTGACCAGGTTGGCGGGAAGGACGGTGTAGTCGGCGAGCGTGCCGTCGGCCCAGTCGTCTTGCATATGGGCGGCGATGGGGCCTTGCCCGGTGACGCCCAGAAGGATCTGCGCCGGGTTACGCACGTTTTCTTGAGCCACCATGTGTGAAGAGATGGCCACGCGTTGTCCTCGCTGCAGGTGCCACACCCCCTCACCCACCGCGTGGATGGTTCCGACGCCGTTGCCACCGGGGACGAACGGCCGGCGCGGCGCCTGGTAGATCGGAAGCTTTCCGTCCACGTAATCCTGCATGTACGACATCAATGAAGATGCTTCGATGCGAACCACGACGCTCCCCGGCCTTGCGGCGGGTACGGGTGAATCGATGTATCGGAACGAACCGCCAAGTCCGTCCAGTTGCCAGGCTTTCATGGGATGACTCCGTTGGGTTCGGGAGCGCCCGCTGATGGGCGACAGAGCTATCCTCTCGCCAATCGATATATCTTTGTATAACCTAAAGTCCTTAATACATTACGGATCGTACCGATGGATGCCCTATCCGAAGTGCTCTCCATGCTCCGGGTCAGCTCTGCGCTCTCGTCCCGGTTCGAAGGCCACGGCCGCTGGGCCTTTCGCTTTCCGGCCTACCAACACATCAAGTTCGGTGGAGTTCTCAGCGGCCGGTTTCATTTATGGCTGGAAGGATCCCGCGATCCCCTGGCGCTTGAGGAGGGCGACTTTTACTTGCTTACGACGGGACAACCCTTCTGCTCCGCAAGCGACCCCTCATGCATTCCCATCGATGGCCCCACGACGTATCGCGCCATACGGGATGCCGATGGCGTCGTTCGCTACGACGGTCCATTGGGGGACCTGTCGGATGTCAGCCTGGCCAGCGGGCGCTTCATGTTCGAGAACGACGTCAGCGAGTTGCTCCTGCGCCACCTTCCGCCGCTGATACATCTGAAAGCAGGCTCCCCCGGCACATCGTCACTGACGCACTTGCTTGCATTGCTCAAGGGCGAGACCGGACGACCGATGCCGGGCACGGACGTAGCCCGCAGCAGCCTCGCCGCCCTGGTGCTTGTCAGTGCGCTGCGTGCATACCTCGATAACGTGCCAGCGCCATCGGGATGGCTCGGCGCCCTGTCAGACCCACGTATCGGGCAAGCACTGACGCTTATGCACGGCCAGCCGGGTGAACGCTGGACGCTGGACACTCTTTCCCGCGCCGTGAACATGTCCCGCACCGCGTTCGCCGCCCATTTTCGACGCCTTGTCGGCAGCGCGCCCATGGATTATCTCAACCGATGGCGCATAGCCGTCGCGCGAACCGCCCTGAGGCACTCGGACGATTCGCTGGCGGATATTGCCGAGCGGATCGGCTATCTCTCGGATACCGCTTTCAGCATTGCCTTCAAACGCGCCACCGGCCAAAGCCCGGGTCGCTTCCGGAGTGAGAGCCGCAGTTTCGTCCCGGCTTGATCGATACTTTACATGTTATACATTTTCTGTAAACTCAGTACATGGATGACAAAGCCCCCGGTTCCGATCCCGTCCTCGATGCTGCCGCCGCCACGTTTGCGCGACTCGGCTATCGCCGCACTTCCATGGATGCCGTGGCGCGCGCCGCGGGTTGCTCGCGCCAGCTCCTTTACCTTAGGTACGAATCCAAGGATCGGCTCTTCCAGGCCACGGTACACCACGC
This sequence comes from Luteibacter sp. KNZ12-1A, assembly GCF_056755675.1. Classification (NCBI taxonomy): domain Bacteria; kingdom Pseudomonadati; phylum Pseudomonadota; class Gammaproteobacteria; order Lysobacterales; family Rhodanobacteraceae; genus Luteibacter; species Luteibacter sp. KNZ12-1A. The sequence goes on from NZ_JBPGXU010000055.1 coordinate 22,196, forward strand.
GCTTGCGAGCCAGCTCGCAGCCGCGTCGGTGGCGCTCAAGGCCTGCGGCAGCCACGCGGTAATCGTCGCCAACGCCCTGGCGGCATGGCTCGGTCCCCACGCTATCAGCAGCGCCCAGGATGCGGGCGAGCTGACCGAGGCGACCCGGCAACTCGCCACGGCGATCGCTACCGAACTCGAAGCTGCGTTCGTCACCTTGCTCGCGGCCTCGCTCCACGCCGAGACCGCTGCGCGTGGGAAAGCCCAGGCGCGCCTTCTGCTTTACGCGAGCCATGAAGCCAAGCGCCGCAGCGCGTCGCTCAAGGAAATGCACACCCAGATACTGGCGGCGGTACGCGCTTTCCTGCCGAGTGAGGCATGACGCGATGACTAAGCACAACGACACCGCCGATAGCGTCCTCGAGGGCGAATCCCTTGAAGGCCAGCGTATTGTCATTACTGGCGGAGCGGGAGGCATTGGCCTGGCGGCCGCCCGCGCGCTCGCGTCGAAGGGAGCACAACTGGTCGTCCTCGCCCGCTCGGTCGATGCGGCGAACCTGGCAGCAAGGGCCATCGGTTCCCGCGCGACGGGCATCGTTTGCGACCTCGCCGATCTCGCGTCCATCGAGGTCGCGGCTTCGGCGATTACCCGGGACCCAACGCCCATCGATGCCGTGATTGCCAATGCCGGCATCGGCAACCTGCCCCGGCTCGTCCTACGCCACGGCGTGGAGATGCAGTTTCTCGTCAACCACCTCTCGCACTTCCTGCTGATCGACAGGGTATTGCCCCTCTTGAGGGACGGATCGGCGCGCATCGTGGTGACCAGCAGCAGCGCAAGCGTCGGCCAAGCGCCGCGCGGAGGCATCCAGTTCGATAACCTCGATGGGGCCAGGGGCTATCGGGCATCGACCTTCTATGGCCAATCCAAACTGGCCAACGCCGTGTTTGCGCGGCGACTCGCTGAAAAGTTGGCGCCCCGTGGCATCGTCGCGAACGCTCTTCACCCAGGCGCGGTAGCGCACACTGGTTTCAATCGCTCCCTGCGTTTCCCACTTAACGCCATCCTGCGTCTCGCGACGCCGTTCATGAAGTCACCCGAGCAAGGCGCCGCGACGATCGCACTGCTTGCCGGAAGCCGGCGCGTGAGCGGGAAGACAGGCCTTTACTGGGTTAATGGCATGCCTGCCAGGGCCAATCCGCTTCTGGTAAACGAAGCCCTTGCAGACAGGCTTTGGGAGGCATCGAAAGACATCCTTGCGCGCGAAGGATTCCGAACCTCCCTATAGACCGGATCGCGCCGCGATGGCATTGATGACGGCATCCGTGCTGAACATTTTATATCCACGTTCGCGCCATCGCGCCGGTAGATCCGGACTCGCACACCTAGGCAGCGAAGACCCTAAGCGAGTCGGCAAAATACAGTTCCAACCGTCGCCTGGCGATTCGCCACCCCTCCGCCGTCCGAACCAGCTCATCGTGGAATGCACCGGCGGCGTTCAGGTGGAACGCCGGCTCGATGGAAGGCAGGCTTCGGTGCGATGCAAAGAAATCGGTTCGCGCTGTCGCAACGTCGCGATCCAGTACCACCTGGGGGAGGCTAAGCATGTGCTGCCAGTGGGAGAACCCACTCATGCTGCCTTTTTCGCCACGCATCCACCGGGCGAGTTCCCGCCATGTGCCGACGGGACCGCCAGCGGCGCTGTAGTCAACCTCTCCATCGTCGGTAAAGGTGTCGGCCCACGCGGGTACGACATCGCCGCTCGCGCCTTGCTGGCTATCCTGCCCATAGGAATACCGCGATATGGTGTCCTGGATCTCGATGCGATCCATGGCGCGTAAAGCGGCGGCCGAAGATGCCGAGTCGCTATAATTCCCAGTCATGTGCTGTCCCGTCGGTGATCGATGGCCGAAAATCTAGGGATCTCCATCGCAAGGCACAAGGCGGCACTTTTTTCTCACCAGATTTCCATGACGTAACCATGAAACTTGTCGATGAATCCCCGGCGCCACCCTGCTCCGTCGACGAACTGGATGCTGCGTTGAAGGCCTTGGACGGACGCTGGAAGGTCTTGATCGTCTACCATCTTTTCGGCGCGGAGGCGCTTCGCTTCAGCGAGCTTCGCCGTTACCTGTCCGGGGTCTCACAGAAGATGCTTTCGCAGCATCTCAAGGCGCTCGAAGCCGATGGCGTCGTGTCACGCACGGTTTACGCGGAAGTGCCACCGCGCGTGGAATATGCACTGACTGAACTGGGCCGCGAGCTAAAGCCCGCGCTCCAAGCTCTCCAGGCATGGGCTGTTCTTCGCGGCAAACGAATTCAGACATGACCCCGTCACCAACGACGTATCTCATCGGTAGTTCGAGGTTTCGTCGTGCCCGCTTTCCTGCGTGCCCTCGTCGAGGTGATCAAAGCTGTAGGCTGACTGAGGATGCCATCTCATGACCCCAGATGATCTTGCGCCCATCTACCGTGACTACATCGCCTGCCTGAACGCTCGGGACTGGGAGAAGCTGGGCCGATTCGTACACGCCGATGTTCGTCACAACGGCATCGCGCTCGGCCTGGATGGATACCGGTGCATGCTCGAAAACGATGTCGAGCAGATACCCGACCTCTTCTTCGAGGTCCGGATCCTCGCCGTCACAGAACCCCATGTCGCGGCCAGGCTGTGGTTCGATGTCGCGCCAAAGGGCGAATTCCTGGGCCTTCCCGTCAACGGGCGGAAGGTGGGATTTGCGGAGAACGTCTTCTACGCATTCCGGGACGGCCGCATTCAAGAGGTGTGGTCGGTCATCGACAAAGCCGCCATAGAAGAGCAGCTTGCACGGAACGGCTGAGCGAGTGCTAAGCCAACCGATCCATCAAGCTCATGGCGTTCGGCATGGCCTCGCCCCGCGCTGTGTTGTCGAAAATGCACCAGACATCCTGCTTTTTCGCTAGCGCGGCACGTACGCGCGCGGCGATGCCGTCCAGGAATGCGTCGTCGTAAGCCGAGTAGTAAATGTCGGGACTGCCGTGCAGGCGTAAGTAGAGAAGATCCGGATCGCCGTCGCACACCGCATTGGCGACAGGTGAAGGGTCCGCGTTCACGCAGGCGACGTCGGCAATCTTCAAGATGGCACTACCCAAAGGAGTGAACCACGTCGGGTGGCGTGGTTCGCAAGCGACAGGCAACGGCGTGCGCTTGCGCAGCAGCGTGAAGAACGCGCTGGCATCGCTTTCTTCGAGCGCAAGGCTGGGCGGCAATTGAACGAGGATGCAACCCAGCTTGTTCCCGAGCGACGCGATCTCGCCGAGGAAGGCATCCAGAGGCCCTCGGCAGGCCCGCAAGCGCAACTCGTGAGTCATGGTGCGCGGCATCTTCACACTGAAGCGGAACGACTCGGGCACGCTCCGCGCCCAGCGCTCATAGGTCTTCGGCTGGTGCGACCGATAGAAAGACGTGTTGATCTCCACGCACGGAAGCACTTGCGCGTAACGCTCCAGGTGGCTGCCTTCCGTGGCGAAATGGCTGGCTATCCTGGAGGGGATCGACCAGCCGGCACAGCCTACGCGGATCGAGGGTACTGCGTGACCAGGGCGGGTTCGTTCAGTCATGAGGCAAGGACAGGGCTCCGCGTTCATCGATCGACGCTGCCCGTATACCTTCGCGCATGTGTACGAATCGAGATGCGCGCGAATGGTTTGTCGAATCGTCGTGCGCCGCGGTGCACGACGTCTTTCAAAGCAGCCGACGGTTGAACGTGGGGAATAGCGAGCATGTGGATCTGGGTCAGGGCGTTTCCTGCGGCATCAAAGATCGACGCCGCCTTCAAGATGCGTCGTGCTCCCGGAACAGTGCGTCATAAAGCACCGGAATGAGCCCGAGCGTGATCAGCGTACCCAGCAGCAGCCCACCAATGAGCGTGATCGCCATGCCCGTCCAAAGCGGCCCGGCGAACAGCATCAGTGGAATCAGTCCGACAATACACGTCAGTTTGGTCATGACGATGGGACGCAATCGCTTCACGGCAGCCTCGATGACCGCTTCGTGATGATGACGGCCTTCGGCGATCTCCGCCTCGATCCTTTCCAGCAGTAACACGGCGTTATTGACGATGATTCCTGCCAGCGACAGTAAACCGAACGTGGCCATGAAGCCGAACGGGTAGCCGCTCACCACCAGAGCGAGGGTGGCCCCGATGAGAATGAAGGGAATGCTCGCGAGGATGATGAAGACCTTGCGGAACGAGTTGAACTGCCAGACGAACAGCAACAGCATGCCGCCTATGGCCAACGGCATGTACCGGGTGAGGACGGCGTTGGTTTCGGCGGAATCCTCGATTTCGCCTCCGAGCGTGATGGCGTATCCCGGCGGGAGATCGATCCGGCTCACGCTCGGAGCGAGCATCGCGGCCACTTGTTCGGCGGTCATGGTGGGATTGCGCGCGGTCACGGTGACCGATCTCGTCAGGTTCCGTCGCTGAAGCACGCCTGGCTCGGAGTCCAGCGTGACCGTGGCCAAGGACGAGAGCGGCACCGGTACGCCCTGGGTGGGATAGATCAGGGTATCGCCCGGGTCGGTCGCCGGCGCACGTTCGAGACCGTCTCCCCGGATCAGCACCGGCACGGGTGTCCCATGGTCGTCGATCATGGTGACCTCGGCTCCGCTGAAGCGCATTTGCAGCGCTTTCATGACGTCATCGCGGGTCAAACCCGCCGCGTGAAGCT
>NZ_JBPGXU010000056.1:0-26475 GCF_056755675.1 Luteibacter sp. KNZ12-1A
AGATGTGTATAAGAGACAGTTAGTGTACCGCGCGGTATTATTATTTGCACGAAGGGCCCGTCCGTCCTGGTCAGAACCGCGCATGATACCCCTACCCCGATTGCCAGCCAACGGGCCGGGCGGCTAAACTGCACGGTCAGAAGTATCTTTATTGTCAAGGATTTGAAATGGCCCGTATTACCGTCGAAGACTGCCTCGAGGTAGTCGACAACCGCTTTGAGCTCGTGCTCATGGCGACCAAGCGCGCGCGCCAGTTGTCCAAGGGCGCCGAACCGACCCTCGACCCGAACAACGACAAGCCGACCGTGCTCGCCCTGCGCGAGATCGCCGATCGTCGCGTCAGCGACGAAATGATCGACGAGATCGACCGCGCCGCCCGTGAACGTGCCGAGCGTGAAGCCCTCGAGTGGGCCGCCACCGAAGTGGACGACGACCTCTCGAAGGGCGGAGATGACTGATGACGCCGGGTCGTTGTCGGCCCTGCATTCATCCTCACCCTGCGCACGCTGACGCGCGGCTTGCCAGGCCGCGTGCGGGAGGCTCCGCGGCCTGAGGGCGCGAGGTTCTCCCATGGAAGTCATCCCTGCGAAAAAACTGACCGACGTGGTCGATGACGGACCGGTGCCTCCCTATGTGCAGGCACTGGAAGACCGCGTGGGTGCCTACCTGCCACACGACCAGGTACTGCGTATCCGCAAGGCCTTCCTGGTCGGCGCCGCCGCCCATGAAGGGCAGACCCGCAAGTCAGGCGAGCCGTACATCACCCATCCGGTGGCCGTGGCCCATGTGCTCGCCGAGCTCGGCCTCGATGCCGAGACGATCATCGCGGCGATCCTGCACGACACGCTCGAAGACACCAAGCTCGAACGGGCGGAGTTGGCCGGCGCCTTCGGTGAAACCGTGGCGGAACTGGTCGATGGCGTCACCAAGCTCGACAAGATGCGCTTTTCCAGTCGTGCCGAAGCCGATGCCGAGAGCTTCCGGAAGATGCTCCTGGCGATGGCGCGCGATCTCCGCGTCATCCTGATCAAGCTTTCCGATCGACTGCACAACATGCGCACGCTCGGTGCGAAGGATGCCGCGTCGCGCCGGCGCATCGCGCGCGAGACGCTGGAGATCTACGCGCCCATCGCGCAACGCCTCGGCATGAACAAGTTCAAGGCCGAACTGCAGGACCTCGGATTCAAGGCGCTTTACCCCGATCGTCACCGGATCATCGGCGAGCGCATCCGCGCCGCCCTGGGCAATCGCCGCGAGGCGATGGCGAAGATCGAGATGGCGCTCGAGGGCCGTCTTGCCGCGGAGAAGATTCCCGGCCGCGCGGTAAGCCGGATCAAGTCGGCGTGGAGCATCTATTCGAAGATGCGCAACGAGCACAAGTCGTTCGCGCAACTCATGGACGTCTACGGGTTCCGTGTCATCACCGATTCGGCCATGCACTGCTACATGGCGCTCGGCGCCGTGCACGGCCTGTACAAGCCGGTGGATGGCCGCTTCAAGGATTTCATCGCCATTCCCAAGGGGAACGGCTACCAGTCGTTGCACACCGTGCTGCTCGGCCCCTTCGGTGCGCCGATCGAAATACAGATCCGCACCTCGGAGATGGAGTCGGTGGCCGAACGTGGCGTGGCCGCGCACTGGGCGTACAAGAGCGATTCCGGCCCGGCGAACAGTGCGCAGGCGCGGGCGCGCGAATGGCTGTCCGCGCTGGCCGACAGCCAGGCGAACACGCCATCGGCGTCGGAGTTTCTCGAGAACGTCAAGATCGACCTGTTTCCCGACGAGGTTTACCTGTTCACGCCGCGCGGCGACATCTTCTCGCTGCCGCGCAACGCCACGGCACTCGATTTCGCTTATGCGGTGCATACCGACGTGGGCGATCACGCCGTGGCCGCGCGCCTCGACAAGAAGCTGGTGCCCTTGCGCACGCGCCTGGTGTCCGGACAGCAGGTGGAGATCATCACCGCGCCATCGGCCGTGCCCAACCCCGCGTGGCTCGAGGCGGTGGTCACCGGCAAGGCGCGCACGGCGATCCGCCAATACCTCAAGCACCTGCAGCACGAGGATGCCGTGGACTTCGGCCACCGCATGCTCGACCGCGCGCTCGATGCCCGTGGCCTCAGCCTGGACGCGGTCCCCGGAGCCACCCTCGACCGCTTCCTCGAGGACTCCAAGTTCAAGCGCCTGGAGGAACTCCTGTCCGAGATCGCACTGGGGAACCGTTTCGCCGACCAGGTAGCGACGCAGCTGGTGGCGCTGCTTGGTCCGGACGAGAGCCGCCCGCCGGCGCCCGCCGAACATTCGGCGGAGAAAATCCGCATCAGTGGCGCCGAGCGCGGCGTGCTCAGCTTCGGCAACTGCTGCCATCCGCTGCCGGGCGACGATATCGTCGGTTTCCTGTCCTCGGGCAAGGGCATCGTCGTGCATCGCGTGGAATGCCCCAACGTGGCGGAGTTCCGCAAGACGCCGGAACGCATCGTCGCCATCGAATGGGATCGCGACGTCACCGGCGACTACCGCGCGGAACTGCGCATCGAGGTACTCAACCGCCCGGGCGTGCTCGCCACCGTCGCCGCCGCGATCGCCGACGCCGGTTCGAACATCGAGAACGTCGAATACATCGAGCGTGACAGCACCGCGGCCACGCTACTCTTCGCCATCGAGGTGAAGGACCGCAAGCACCTCGCCGACGTGATGCGCCGCGTGCGCCGCACCGGCGTGGTCAGCGGCGTCTACCGCCACCCGCTCTAGGACATTTCATGACCCGCAGCACCATCGCCACCGACAAGGCACCTTCGGCCATCGGCCCGTATTCGCAGGCCGTGCGCGCCGGTAACACCGTGTACTTCTCGGGCCAGATTCCGCTCGATCCGGCCACCGGCAACCTCGTCGAAGGCGACATCGCCACGCAGACCCGCCGTGTGTTCGACAATCTCGTGGCCGTCGCCGAGGCCGCGGGCGGCAAGCTGTCGGACATCGTCCGCGTCGGTATCTATGTCACCGACCTGGGCAATTTCGCCGCGGTGAACGCGGTGATGGCCGAGTACTTCCAGCAGCCGTACCCGGCGCGTTCGACCATCGAGGTCTCGGGCCTGCCCAAGGGTGCCCAGGTCGAGGTCGACGCGATCCTCGTCCTGCCGTAAGCCATAGCGCGGTTTCCGTGGCTCGCCATGCATCGCCGATTCCCGCCGCGCCGGTGGCGGATCCGGGGCGCGCGCCGCTGACGACGCTCGGCGGCGTGGGGCCCGCGCTCGCCGAGACGCTGGGAAGGCTCGGGCTGCGCGAGGTGCAGGATCTCTGGTTCCATCTGCCCTTGCGCTACGAGGACCGCACCCAGGTGCGGCCCATCGCCGACCTGCGCCCCGGCGACCGCGCGCAGGTGGAAGGCATCGTCGAGTTCGTCGAGCGTGGCTTCCGCTTCCGGCCGCAACTCAAGGTCGTCATTGGCGACGAGTCCGGCGGCGTACTGCTGCTGCGCTTCTTCCACTTCCGCAAGTCGCAGGTCGACCAGTTGCCGAAGGGCACGCGCCTGCTTTGCTTCGGCGAAGTGCGCCAGGGGCCACAAGGCCTGGAAATCGTCCATCCGCAATACCAGCGCATCGAACCCGACGAGCCGGTGGTGGTGGACGAGCGGCTGACACCGGTGTACCCGACCACCGAAGGTCTCGGCCCACGACGGTTGGCCAGCCTCGTCTCGCGGGCGTTGGCCCACTTGCCCGCGGACGACAGGCTGGAACTCATCCCCGAGTCGATCGGTCGTCCGATGGGCCTGGCGTCCTTGCGCGAGGCCTTGCTCTACGTGCACCGGCCGCCACCGGAGGTCGATCTCCGCGAACTCGGCGAAGGCAGGCATCCCGCGCAGAAACGCCTCGCCTTCGAGGAATTGCTGACCCAGCACCTCACCCTGCGGCGCATGCGCGCGGCGGTGAAGAAGCGCAAGGCACCGGCGTTGAAAAGTGCCGGCGCGCTGCGTGACCGGTTGCTGGAGGCGCTGCCGTTCGCCCTCACCAGGGCCCAGGCGCGCGTGTCGAAGGAGGTGGCGCGCGATCTCGCACGGGCCCATCCCATGCTGCGCCTCGTGCAGGGCGACGTCGGCAGCGGCAAGACCGTGGTCGCCGCGCTGGCTGCCGTCGCCGCCGTGGAGAGCGGCTATCAGGTGGCACTGATGGCGCCGACCGAACTGCTTGCCGAGCAGCACCTGCGCAACTTCCGCGCCTGGCTCGAACCGCTGGGGCTGGAAGTGGAATGGTTGGCCGGCAAGGTGCAGGGCAGGGCGCGCAAGAAGGCGCTCGATCGCGCTGCCAGCGGCGAAGCGCATGTCGTCGTCGGCACGCATGCGTTGATGCAGGAGGGCGTGGCCTTCGCGAAGCTGGGCCTCGTCATCGTCGACGAGCAGCACCGTTTCGGCGTACACCAGCGGCTGGCGTTGCGCGACAAGGGCGCTGAAGGCGAACTCATCCCCCACCAGCTCGTCCTGACGGCCACGCCGATACCACGCACGCTTGCGATGAGTGCCTATGCCGATCTCGACGTCTCCTCGATCGACGAACTGCCACCGGGACGCACGCCCGTGCAGACCGTGGCACTGTCGAACGAGCGGCGCTTCGACGTCATGGAGCGCATCCACGCGGCATGCATGCAGGGCCGCCAGGTGTACTGGGTGTGCACGCTGATCGAGGAATCCGAACAACTCAATGCACAGGCGGCGGAGGTGGCCCATGCCGAACTCACCGCCGCCTTGCCCGATCTCGCCGTCGGCTTGATCCATGGACGCATGAAGCCGAAGGAAAAGCAGGCGGTGATGGATGCCTTCAAGGCCGGCGAGCTGGCCGTGCTGGTCGCTACCACGGTCATCGAAGTGGGCGTGGACGTGCCCAACGCGAGCCTGATGGTGATCGAGAACAGCGAGCGCCTGGGCCTCGCGCAGTTGCACCAGCTGCGAGGCAGGGTGGGGCGTGGCGCGATCGCGTCCAATTGCGTGCTGCTCTACCAGACGCCGCTATCGCGTCTGGCCAGGGAGCGGCTGCAAGTGATGAGGGAGACGAATGATGGCTTCCGCATCGCGGAGAAGGACCTCGAACTGCGAGGTCCTGGTGAAGTCCTCGGCACCCGCCAGACGGGTCAACTTCAATTCCGTATCGCCGATCTGGCGCGCGACGCACACTTGATGCCAGAAGTGCAGCGCGTGGCCGAGGCCATGATGAAAGACCACGCCGCGCGCTGCGAATTGCTGATCGCCCGTTGGGTGGGTGCCGCCGCCCGCTACGTGGACGCCTGAGCACCCTGTCGCCCGTTCAGCCCGGCATGAAGCAGAGCAGGTGGAACGCCGCCCGGTCGACTTCCTCACTGGGCACCCCCGGCAACCGGCTGCCGGCGTGCAGGTTCACCGTCACATGGCCGGGCAGGGAAGGCTCGATGCGTGTGTCGACGTAGTCGTAGAGGTTCAGGTCGTCCGTGACCGACGACGCGGTGCACAGTGGCGTGAAAGGCGCGAGGTCGCTGGACAGGGCGAGATGGTAGGCCGAGCCGCCCACGACCCGCGTTTCGATGGTCACGCCGCTGATCCAGTCGGCACCCGCGAGAATCGCGCCATCCCGGGAGATATGGGCGGCGTACACGGGCTTCGCGGTATTCGGCGATGCGGCGCTCGCGGTCGTGGTGGACAGGGCGAACAGCAGGCTTGCCGCAAGTCCGCGGCGATTCAAGGCCGGCCCGCCGCGGGTGCCGCGCCGTCCATCGACGTGCAGACGAGATCGAATGCCTGACGGTTGAGCAGTTCCGGGTCGGTGTTCGGCATGCGGGTGGCCGTTATGCGTACCAGAACCTCGTAAGGGGTCGGTTGCGCCTTGAGCACCGCGACGTTGCCGATGACGTCCTGCAAATCGGTTTCGTGGATCAGCGAGACCGCGCAGATGGGCGCCTCGGCAAACACGCCGGGCGACAGTCGAACGGTGTAGAACGAAGGACGAAATTCGCCGAGGACGACGTCGACGCGTTCGACCCAGTCGGCACCCGTGATCACGTTGCCGGCGGCATCCACGTGCGCGGCGAAGACGGCTCGGGGTTGTACGGATTGCGCCATGGCGGGCGAGAGCATGGCGCCGCCGCAAAGCAGCGCGAGCCACGAATGGCGAATCGAGGATATCGGCATGAAACTACCTTGCCGTTATCGACGCGCGTCGACAAGTTATCCCCTCCTGTTCAGGGCTATCCATCAGACGATTCTGAAAAAGCGTCACCTTCGCCATGGCGAGTGAAGCTCGTCGGGGTTGTCTGATATCGCGCGCCGGTGCGCGCCGTATGGGAGCGTCAGCCCAGGCCGAGATGTCGCGCCACCTCTCTTGCGATAACGGCCGTTTCGCGAAGAGGCGCCTGCGTGGCGGGGGTATTCGCATCGATGTCGTGCAATAGCCCCGCGGCGCGCAGTTCATCGTGGAAGCGAGCGAGTTTTCCTCGCAGGGACGCCGGAGCGGTCGTGTGGACGGGACATCCCGTGGCACAGGCTTCCGAGAGCATGTTCACCGAGTCCGGCGTCACGACCAGCCGGTCGGCCCAGCCGAGAATGCCGGGGTAGGGGTTCGCGCCATCGGCGCTGCCGGTCCAGACCACGCCCGGCAGGCCGGCGAAGACCTCGCGGATGCGAGGCAGGATGGCCGCCGGCGTGCGCCGCGATACCGCGACGAGGATCGAACCACCGTCCAACGCGTGCCGGGTACGTATCGCGGCGAGGAAGGCGTCTGCCTCGGCCGGGTCGAATGGCGTGCCGTGCCGGTCCCCGCCGATCAACACCCCCAGTCGCGGCCGGGGCAACAGGGCGAACTGAGCGAACGCATCGCGCCCGTCGGCGAGCCAGGCGTCGTCGATGGGATTCAGCGACCCCAGCGAATGGAGTACGTTGTCGCCACTCAAGCCATCGTGCCGGGGCGTGACCACGAGGTCCCAGTGCGCCGGATCGATCCTGGGGTCGAGTATCTGCACGGTGAGGCACCTCCCGCCGGACCAGCGACGGATCTGCCGGGTGGTCCAGGCGGCCTGGCGACCGCAGCCGATCGCCAGTTTCGGCCACGGCGGCAGCAGGCTGTCCTCGTTCCGGCCGAGCGCCAGCCGCGCGCCCGGCAGGTTCCGCGGCGCCAGCCACGACCAGGGCGCGCGCAACTGGACGACGATCTCGCGGATCGCCGGCGTCAGCGCCTCGGCCAGGGCGAGGGCCTGGCGCCGGTTGCCGGCGGCGCCATCGGTCACCACCCAGCAGGACTCGCGCGACGGGGTGTTCACGTGGCGCTCCCGCCGCCGATTGTTATCGATTTCGGCACAGTTCGTTCCCTGGCAGACTGGTCCACGATCGCGTCGTGACGCTTACACTGTTGTGATCCCGGTGCTCCGGTAGAACCCACTGTACAAGGATATCCATGAGTGCTCCGTTGACCGATGCTTCGCTCGACCAGCTTTTCCTCAAGGCCCGCACCTACAACGCGTGGCTGCCGAAGGAGGTGACCGACGAACAGCTCCACCGGCTGTACGACCTGGCGAAATTCGGCCCCACCGCCGCCAACTCCTCGCCGATGCGCGTGGTTTTCGTGAAGTCCCAGGACGCGAAGCAGCGCCTCAAGCCCCACCTTTCCGAGACCAACGTCGAAAAGACCATGCAGGCACCGGTCACCGCGATCGTCGCCACCGATTTCGCCTTTTACGAGAAGCTGCCCAAGCTGTTCCCGCATGCCGATGCGCGTGTATGGTTCGTCGGCAACGAGCCGATGATCCAGTCGTCGGGTACGCGTAACGGTTCGTTGCAAGGCGCCTACCTGATCATGGCCGCCCGCGCGTTGGGCCTGGACTGCGGTCCGATGTCGGGTTTCGACCAGGCCGGCGTCGACGCCGAGTTCTTCGCGGGCACCCAGGTCAAGTCGAATTTCCTGGTCAACATCGGCTACGGCGATCCCGGCAAGAACCTGTTCGAACGCCTGCCTCGCCTGGAGTTCGACGAAGCCGTACGAATCGCCTGACTCTTCCCGCGGTGACCGCACGGTCCCGCTGTCACCCGCCGTACCCACCTCACTGCAGGAGATACACCATGCGTGCTCTTCGTTATGTCGCCCTCGCCGCCCTGCTGGCCACCGCCGGCAGCGCCGTCGCCGCCCCGGTCACCTACACGCTCGACCCGGGCCATACGATGGTCCTGTTCAGCTGGAACCACTTCGGTTTCTCCAATCCGACGGCCAACCTCGGCCAGGTCCAGGGCACCCTCGTCTATGACGAAAAGGATCCGTCCAAGGCCACCGTCGAGGCGACCCTGCCGCTCTCCGGCCTCGACAGCTTCGTGCCCAAGCTCGACGAGCACCTGAAGTCGGCCGACTTCCTCGACGCCGCCAAGTACCCCACCGTCACCTTCAAGAGCACCAAGGTCGTGCCGGCGGGCAAGGGCAAGCTGAAGGTCACCGGCGACCTGACTGTCCACGGCGTGACCAAGCCGGTCACCCTCGACGTCAGCCTGAACAAGGTCGGCCCGCACCCGATGATGAAGGTGCAGACGGTCGGCTTCGACGCCACCACCACGATCAAGCGCTCGGATTTCGGCGTGGGCGCGTATGTGCCGAACGTCTCCGACGAGATCAAGATCCGCATCACGACCGAAGCGCACGACGCCTCGGCCGAAAAGAAGTAAGCCGGCCGCCCCTGCCGGGGCATCGGAAACCCGCGCCGGCGACGGCGCGGGTTTTTTCGTTTCCGGCGGGCCATCGCGTCCTGCCGCATCGTCACGCCGGGCATTTCGTTCCTGCTAACATCGCCTTCTATCCCCGGTTCCACCGCATCGTCGGAGTTTTCCCATGCGCCCCAATCCCGCGGCCGCCCCGCTGATCCCGGCGAACGCCGAAAATCGTTACGAAGTGACCCGCGCCGACCTGCCGCTGTCCTGTCCCATGCCGGGCATGTACCTGTGGAACTCGCATCCGCGTGTCTACCTCTCCATCGAGGACGACGGCGGCACCTCGAAGTGCTCCTATTGCGGCGCGACCTACGTCCTGAAAGACTGATCGGCCCCCGCGCGGGCATGTTTCGTGCATTGCCTTCGTACCCTCTCAAACGGACCGACCCATGGCCACCGTCTCTCCCAATCGGACGATGACCGTCGTACAACTCATCCCCGCCCTGTATTCGGGTGGCGCCGAGCGCTCGACCCTGGAAATCGCCAGGGCCCTGGTCCAGGCCGGTCATCGCTCGATCGTCGTCTCGGCCGGCGGGCGGATGGTCGAACAGCTGGAGGCCGAAGGCAGCGAACACATCGCCTTGCCCATCGGCAGGAAGTCCTTCGCCACCCTGTTCACCGTGGGCAAGCTGCGCCGCGTGCTGCGCGACATCCAGCCGGACATCGTGCACGCCCGCTCGCGCCTGCCGGCCTGGATCGGCTGGTGGGCGATGCGGGGCGTCAAGCCGCGCCCGCACTTCGTCACCACCGTGCACGGCCTGAACACGCCAAGCCGCTACAGCGCGATCCTCCTGCGCGGCGAACGGGTGATCGTGGTCTCGCAGACCCTGCGCGACTATGTGCTGCGCCACTATCCCAAGGATATCGAGACCTCGCGCATCACCGTGATCCCGCGCGGAATCGATACCGACGCGTTCCCCTACGGTTACCGCCCGGACGACAGCTGGCAGCGCGCGTTCTTCGAGGAATACCCGCAGCTGGCCGGTGCGCCCCTGCTCACCCTGCCGGGACGGGGCACGCGGCTGAAAGGCCATGCGGATGCGATCGAGCTGATCGCCGACCTCACCCATCGGGCCATCGACGTCCGCCTGCTCCTGCTCGGTGCCGACGAACCCGGTCGCGAGGCCTATGTGGCCGAGCTGCGCAACCTGATCCACCAGCGTGGGCTCGACGACAAGGTGGTGATTTCGCCGCAGCGGTCGGACGTGCGCGATATCTATGCGATGTCGACGCTGGTGCTGCAGCTTTCCAGGCGCCCCGAGTCGTTCGGTCGCACGGTGGTGGAAGCCCTGGCGCTGTGCCGTCCGGTGATCGGCTACGCCCATGGCGGCGTGGGCGAATTGCTGGCCGAACTCTATCCCGCCGGCCGCGTCCCGCTGGGCGACCGCGAGAAGCTGGTTGAACGGGCCGCGGAGCTGCTTCGTTTCGCCCCGTCCATCCCGCCGCCGCGCAGCTATCGCCTGTCCGACATGCAGTCGGCCACCCTGGCGTTGTACGCGGAGGTGGTGGAAGGCGTGCCGGCCGCGTGAGCGGGCGTAGCTTCGGCGCGGCGATCCGGGCGGGGCTTGCCTCGCCGCTGCTGCCGGTCTGGCTGGTACCGGCCTTGCTGCCGTTCGGACGCAGCGCCGAACTCGGGGTCTTCCTCGCCCTCATTGGCAGCATCCTCCTGCTCGTGCGCGAGCCCCAGGCGCTGCGCCATCATCCGGGCGCGAAACTGTTCCTGTGGTTGTTCCTGGCCTATGCCGGAGCCGCGCTGGTTTCCGCGGTGGACGCGGTGGCGCCCGGCAAGAGCTGGGGCACGGTCGCCGGCATCCTGCGCTTCGCTCCGCTGGGCGTGTACGCCTGCTTCGCCGTGCGCCGGCCGGGAAAGGTCCATGCGCTTTACCTCGCCACGGCCGCGGTGGTCGCGGTCTGGGTGGCCGATGCCTGGGTGCAGGCGCTCACGGGCTACGGGTTGGCGGGAGCCTCGGACGCGGAGCGGCTCTCCGGCATCTTCGGCGCGGACAACCTGAAACTCGGCCCCGCCTTGTCCGCGTTGGCACCGTTCCTGTTGTGGGCCGCGGGTGAACGCTGGGGCCGGCGCGGGCTCATCGCCGCCTTCCTGTTCGCGCTGGGGCCGGTGCTCTTGTCCGGGTCGCGCGCCTCGTGGCTTTGCTACGCCATCGTCACGCTGTGCTTCGTCTGGCGCGAAGCCGGGTCGTTCCGCCGCTTCGCGATGGCGTGCGCCGCTGCCGGAGTGGTCGTGGCCCTGGCCCTCGTGCTGGCGTGGCAGGTGTCGCCGCGCTTCCGCGATCGCGTGGCGCATACGCTTCCGGCATTGTCGGGCACCTCCGCGGGCATGGACGCGGCACTGACGGGTCGCCTCGATATCTGGACGACGTCGCTGCGCATGTACGCCGCGCATCCGGTGAACGGCGTGGGCGTGCGTGGCTTCCGCGTCGCCTATCCTTCACTGGCCTCACCGGGCGACCACTTCCTGACGATCGAGAAATGCGGGGAAGGCGAGGGCGCCTGCCACGCGCACCAGGTCGTGCTCGAGGTCGCCACGGAAACCGGCACCCTCGGCCTCCTGGCCTGGCTCGCTGCCGCCGTGTACGCGATGCGCGCCTGGTGGCGTGCCGGTGCGGTCGCCCGTGCGCGCGCATTTCCGCCGACGGTGGCGCTGGCCGCCATCCTGTTTCCCTTGAATACCCACATGGCGTTCTATTCGGCATGGTGGGGCCTGCTGGCGGCATGGTTGCTGTCGGTGTGGTGCGCGGCCCTGTTCGCCGACCTTCCCGATGTGGAGGCCAGGCATGTCGCGTGAGCCGCTATCGGTCGTCGTCACCACGTTCGACAACGCGGCCACGATCGGGGCGTGCCTGGCGTCGGTGGCTTTCGCGGACGATATCGTCGTGCTCGATTCCGGTTCGACGGATGGAACCTGCGACATAGCGGCCGGCTACGGTGCCCGTGTGCATGTGCAGCCGTTCGCCGGTTACAGCGCCCAGAAGCAGGCGGCGATCGACCTGGCCCGGCATCGATGGGTACTGCTGCTCGATTCCGACGAGGCGGTACCTGCGATGGCCGCGGAACGCATCCGCGCCGCGCTCGATGCGCCGGAAGCCGCCGGCTACGTGCTGCTCCGCCGCGAGTGGGTGTTCTGGCGCTGGCAACCGGAGCGAGCGCGGCTCAACCACTACGTGCGCCTGTTCGACCGCACGCGGGCGCGCATGAGTGGCCACGAGGTGCATGAAAGCGTCGTCGTCGATGGCCCCGTGCAACGGCTGGATGCGGTGATCGACCACCATGGCGAGCGCGACATCGAAGGACGCGTCGACAAGGCCAACCGTTACTCGTCGTTGCAGGTGCGCGACCGGCATACCCGTGAGCCCCGCTTCCTGCGTACGCGGATGGTGTTCTATCCGGCGGTGGCGTTCGCCCGTTACTACTTCTGGCGCGGTCACTGGCGCGGCGGCTGGGCGGGCTTCGTCGCGGCGCGCGTGCACGCGTTCTATGCGTTCCTGAAGTACGCCAAGCTGTACGAACTGCGCCGGTCAGGCGGCCAGCGCGACGGCCGCGGTCCGCTCGAAACCGAACGCGGCGACGACTAGTTCGCAAGCCTCGCGGCGCAGGGCCTCGCGACGGCGGAACTCGCTGCGGCGCTTGCTTTCGATCTCCGATGCGCAACGCACGGGTTCGCGTGGAGGAAGCTCGTAGAAGCCGTCTTCACCGGCGACCCCGTCGGACTCGATCCAGAAGGCGTCGTAGTCGGCCTTCACCTTGTCCGGAATGCCTGCGAACACATGGGCGGCGTTGCCGATACCGAGCACGCGTTCCACCGCATAGGCGTCGGCCAGGGCGCGGATCATCGACAACAGCAGGTTCTTCGGGCGAAGGCCGTGGCATTGGCGCGTGAGTTCGCGCACGACATCGCGGCCCGCGTTGTTCGCGGCGCCTTGCAGGCAGCCGATGACGATCGTACGGCCTTCATCGATGAAGGAGATCGTGGCGTACGAGATCTGCAGCCCGCTCTCGTCGGTGAGCGAAAGACTGAGTTCACCCTCGCGGCCCCGGCGCAATGGCGCCTTGACGATCAATGAAAGCGCGCCGCCGTCGCGCAGCGTCACCCGTCCGGCCAGCACCTGGCGCTCGCGGTAGAGGGTGTGGAAGAACGGACGCGGAAAGCGAGCCAGCGCGAAGTCGTAGTGATCGCGCAGCGCCTTCAGGCGACGCTCCCTGCTCCACGCCTTGCTGATGTAGCGATGCTGGTAGCGCTCTACCAGTACGCTGTCGACGGAGGAAATGCCGGCCATCGGCGGCTTCTCGAGAAAGGCCAGCCATGCATCGTGCGCGCGCCACCGGGACACGCAGCGCAGCGCATAGGTGAGTACCGCACCGATGGCATGCGTGCGCGTGCTGTGCCATCCGGCACGGCCGCGTAGTGATCGCGCGAAACGAAAAAACGACTGCATGGCAAAGGTCCGTCTTGTGGGCACGACGCACTTTCTACGCTGGCGTTTTTTCGCGAGGCTTTCGTTATTTCGGACGAAAGGTTCGTCGTTGTGCAGGCGTTATGCATCACGAAAGATCAGGGAAAGTCCGATGAAAGCTCGCGGCTTGCCTGTGAGTCGTTTCGGGTGTCCGGTGGCTCAGTAGATCTTCGGCTCGCCCGGGGGACGGGTCTTGAAGCGCTTGTGTACCCAGAGGTATTGCTCGGGGGCTTCGCGGGCCATTTGTTCGATCTGCGCGTTCACCCGCGCCGTGTCGAGGGCGGCGTCCTTGCTGGGGAAGTCTTCCAGCGGCGCGCCCAGGCGCATCGCGTAGCCGGCGTCGCCGGGCAGGCGGCGATGGAAGAAGGGGATCACCAGCGCGCCGGACAGCCGGGCGAGGTGGTGCGTGGCGGTGATCGTCGCCGCGGGCACGCCGAAGAACGGGACGAAGACGTTGTCCTTGCTGCGCATGTCCTGGTCGGGCGCGTACCAGAGCGTGCCGCCCGCCTTCAGGTATTTCACCGTGCCGCGGATGTCGTCCTTCTCGAACATCGCGTCGGCGTAGTGCAGGCGCGAGCGAAGCACGGTGAATTCGAAGACGTCCGAATCCATCAGGCGGTACATGCCGGCGATGCGGATGCGCTGGGAAACCAGGCGCGCGCACAGTTCCAGATGCGAGAAATGGCCGCCGACGAGCAGGACGCCACGGCCGGCGCGGCGTGCCGCCTCCAGGTGCTCCAGTCCTTCCACCGTGACCGGCACGCGCGCGATGGCGCGGTCGGACCCCATCCAGCCGAGGGCGAACTCGGCCAGCATCATGCCGACGTCGCAGAGGTTGGCACGGACCAGCGCCTGTTGCGCGGCCGGGTCCAGTTCCGGGAAGCAAAGCGCGATATTGGTCGCCGCGATGCGTCGCCGCTCCGGGTTCAGGTGCAGGGCCAGGCGGCCCGCCAGCCGGCCCAGGCGCATCAGCAGGCGGAAGGGCAGGCGCGCGATCAGCCAGATGAAGGCCACGCCCAGCCACGCCGGCCAGTGGCTGGGCGTGAGCAGGCGGCGCGTGAGATGGGGGCGGGGCATACCGGGCATGGCCGGTCATTGTAGCGAATGGGGGCGGCTATACTGCCCGGTCGATGGCAATACCAGGGATCCGCGTGCTGCTGCGCCTGCTCTACAACTTCGCCATGTACCTGTTCACGCCGCTGGTGATGCTCCGCCTGATGGCGCGTGGCATGCGTTATGGCGACTACCACGTGCGCTGGCGCGAACGCTTCGGCCGCTTCCGCGAACCACGGCTGGCCGGCTGCCTCTGGGTGCATGCGGTATCGGTGGGCGAGGTGAATGCGGCCGAGCCGCTGGTGAAGGCGCTGATGGAGGCCTACCCGCAGGCACCGATGCTGGTGACCACGGTGACCCCGACAGGCTCGGAGCGTGTCCGCCAGCTCTTCGGCGACAGCGTGCACAGTGTCTATCTCCCTTACGACCTGCCGTTCGCCGTGAAGCGTTTCCTGCGCAGCACCCGGCCGCGGCTGGCGGTGATCGTGGAGACGGAGATCTGGCCGAACCTGTATTTCGCCTGCCGCCGCCACGGCATTCCGCTGCTGATCGCCAACGCGAGGCTTTCCGAGCGTTCGTTGCGCGGCTATGCGCGGATGAGTTCGCTGGTGAAGCGCGCGTTGCGTTGCGTCAGCCACATCGCCGCGCAGTCGCGTACCGACGCGGCGCGCTACCGCCTGTTGGGCGCGGAGCCCAGCCAGCTCACGGTCTGCGGCAACCTCAAGTTCGACATGCCCGTGCCGCAGGCCGCACTCGAGGCGGGCACGGCGATGCGGGAGGCCTGGGGGACCGGGCGTCCCGTATGGATCGCCGCCAGTACCCATGAAGGCGAAGAGATGTGCGTGCTCGAAGCCCACCTCGACGTCATGCGCCGCCTGCCCGACGCCCTGCTGCTGATCGCCCCGCGTCATCCCGAGCGCTTCAAGGCCGTGGAGGCGTCCGTGCGCAGCCTGGGATTCCAGGTCGCCACGCGCAGCGGTGACGGCGTTCCCAGCCACACCACGCAGTGTTTCGTCATCGATTCGATGGGCGAGTTGCTGCGCTTCTTCGCTTCGGCCGACGTCGCCTTCGTGGGCGGTAGCCTGGTGTCGATCGGCGGCCACAACGTCCTCGAACCGGCGGCGCTGGGCAAGCCCGTGCTGGTCGGTCCGTACACGTTCAATTTCGAGGAAATCACCCAGGCCCTGCTCGACGAAGAGGGTGGGCAGCGGGTGAACGATGGCGACGAGCTTGGCGAACAGGTGCTGTCGCTGCTGCGCGATCCTGTCCGGCGTCGGCACATGGGCGAGGCGGCACGTCATGTGTTCGACAGCGAGCGGGGCTCGGTCGGCAAGGTGATGAAGCTGGTCGACAGCCTGCTGCAGGAATAACCGCGCCCGCCATGTCCTCGACGGCGGGCGCGGCTTCGGCGATGGAGCGGGCCGTTGCGTTACCGCAGGATCGAGGCGCCAGGGCGCGAGAGGTCAGCGACCGGCCGCGGCGGAACCTCGGGGCGCGTCGGTTTGCACACGACGGTGGCCTTCAGGAAATGCATGTTGGCCGCCGCGCCCCAGCCACCGATGTAGTCGTAGCGCACGCTGGCGACAAAACCGCCTTCCGCGTCGCATTTCCTGGGAGCCTCGGCCATGACGTGGTCGTAGGCCTGTCGCTTGCCGCTGCCGTGGTAGGTCAATTCGTACTCGTACGGTTCGTACGGATCGGATTCGGCGTTCGCGGCCGTGGCGAAGGAGGCCAGCGCGAGGGCGCCGATGAGGAAGGGGATTTTCATGATCGTCCTTGGTCGTGATCGCCCGGAACGGGCTGACGAATGATGTATCCAGCGCAGTGGCGCCAATGCAGGCGATAGACTCAGGAAGCTGTAGTCCGATTCCGGAGCGATGCCAAGGCAAAGCTAAGGAAGTGACGGGAGCCGACCCTGCCGGCGATGGGTGCTTGCCTCGACTGGCCCGCTGCCGCGGGATCGCCGCCAGGGTCGGCTCCCGCCAAAGATCATAAAAAAAGGGCCCGCGTTCATCACGCGGGCCCTTTTCTTCTTCCATCGCGCGCCTGGCGAAATTACTGCAGCAGCGCGTTGATCGCTTCGAGGTCCTTCACGTCCACCGTGCCCGCGGTCTGCTTGAGCAGCAGCTTGTCGAGGATGAACTGATGGCGGGCCTGCGAATAGTCGCTGAGCGCCTGGGTGAGGTTCTGCTGCGCGATCAGCACGTCGACGATGGTGCGCGTGCCGACTTCGAAGCCGGCCTGCGTGGCGTCGCGTGCGCTTTCGGACGACTCGACGGCCGCCTTGGTCGCCTCGACCTTGCTGATGCCGGCGACGACCGAGCGGTAGTAGTTCAGCGTGTCGCGCACGACCTGGCGGCGGGACGACTCCAGGGAATCCTGTGCCGCGTCACGCTGGTAGATCGACTGGCGCACGCGGGACTGGGTGGCGCCGCCGGAGAAGATCGGCACGTTGAGGGTCAGGCCCACGCTGGTCGCTCCGCGGCCGTTGCTGCTGCCGAGCGTGCCCGCGCTGGAGGCGGTGCCGGCGTTCTGCGTCCACGCCGTGCTCTTGCTGTAGCCGACCGTCGCATCGAGCGTGGGCAGGTGGCCGGCGCGCGCGGACGAGATGCTGTGCTCCGCCGACTCGACGTTGTACTGCGAGGCGATGATGGTCGGGTTGCTCTTGACCGCCTCGGCCACCCAGGCTTTCGGATCGTTGGGCGAGGGCGGGTCCATCGGCAGCTGCTCGCGCAGCTTCTTCAGGTTGTCGGCCGGCTTGCCGGTGATCTGGGTGAGCGCCTCGCGCGAATCCGCCAGCGTGTTCTCGGCGGTGATCACCGCGGCCACGGCGGTGTCGTGCTGGGCCTTGGCGTCCTGCACGTCGGTGATCGCGGAAAGGCCCACGTCGAAACGCTGCTGGGCCTGTTCGAGCTGGCGGGCCAGCGCCTGCTCGTTCGCCTTGGCGAAGGTCAGGGCGTCGTCGTTGGTCAGCACCTGGAAATAGGCGGTGGCGACGCGGGTGGCGAGCTGCTGCAAGGCCGCCTCGTAGGTGGCGTCCTGCGCCTCCGACGAGGAGCGCGCCGCCTTCAGGTCGGCGTACTTGCTGAAGTCGACCACGCTCTGGCTGATGGTGGCGCCCAGCTCGCGGGTGCGGGTGTGTCCCGCATCGGAGGTGAGCACCGGGTTGCCGGCGCCGTCGACCACCGGATTGCCGGCGGCGTCGGTGACGATCGAGCGGGAGGGCCCGTTCGGGTCGCTCTGGTTAAGGCTGAGCTGGGCATTGATCTGCGGCAGCAACAGCGCGCGGGCCTGCGTCACGCTCTCGCCGGTGGCGAGACGGGTGGAGTCGGCCTGCGACAGCACCGGGTCGTTGGCCCGTGCCTGCCGGTAGGCGTCGAGCAGGTCTTCCGCATGGCTCGCGAACGGCATCGCGGCCAATGCCAGCGCGACGGTGAGCAGCTTCAAGCGCATGGTTTCGCCTCGTGGGTGATAGGGAATCTGGTGGGTCAGAGCACGAAGCGCTTCACCGGCGCGGCATGCGCCAGGTAGGGAAGGTCCGTTTCGAACAGCGACTCCTCGCGGAAGCGGCCCTCACCCTCGTGGGTAAGGAGCACCGCCGTTTGCGCGGGTGAGTCGCCGCGTACCACGAACATGCGCCCGCCAGGCTTCAGCCAGCGCACGAACTTCTCGGGCACCGTGTGCACGGCTCCCGTGACCACGACGGCGTCGAAAACGCCCGTGGGCTTGTAACCGTTGACGGCCTCGGCGGTTTCCAGCGAGACGTTCGTCACCACCGCGGCGGCCAGGCGCTGGCGCGCGGCCTCGACGAAATCGGCGTGCATGTCGATGCTGGTGACCTTGCCAGCCAGGCGGGCCAGGCAGGCGGTGAGGTAACCCGAACCCGTGCCGATCTCCAGGACCTCGTCGGTCTTGTTGAGCGCCAGGGCCTGGAGTACGCGGCCCTCGATCACCGGCTTCATCATCACCTCGCCATGCCCAAGGGGCAGGGTGAGGTCGGCGAATGCCACGTTCCGGTGGGCCGGCGCGACGAAATCCTCGCGGCGCACGTTCTTCAGGGTCTCGAGGACGTCGGCGTCGAGGACTTCCCAGGGGCGAACCTGGTTCTCGACCATGTTCTGCCGCGCCTGCTCGAAATTCATCGCCATGTGTTGGATCCCGTACGAAAGCTGCAAAAAGATTCGGAAGGATAAGCGCTTAGCGCCCGTTTTCCCAATGTGTTAAGGCTGCGGTGCCGACGCCATCCGGCGAAGTGCCGGAAGTCACCGGACCGGCCTGACGGAAGTCATGGTCCACGCCGCCGGTAACGTACGCTGGCGCCTGAACGGGCGCCGGCGCCCACCCTTGGCCGCCATGGGTAACCGCCCGAACGCCCCCACTTGTCATTCTAAGGTAGACGAGCGGTGCGGCCAGCGTTTTTCCGGCCTGCTGGAAATAACTGAACCGCTGCGTATAATAAAGTCATAATTTCTGTTTGTGAAGGTGCAGCCATGAACGCCAGCCCGAAACTGAAGACCCAGGGTCCGGGGCGTCCGAAGGACATGGAGAAGCGCGCGGCCATCCTCGACGCGGCCAAGTCGCTCTTCACCCATGGCGGCTTCGCGGGCACCAGCATGGATGCCGTCGCGGCTTCCGCCGGCGTTTCCAAGCTCACCGTGTACAGCCATTTCGGCGACAAGGACAACCTCTTCCGCGAGGTCATCCGCGCGCATGTGCAGGAACGCCTGCCGGACGACCTGTTCGATTTCAATCCGGGCGCCGACATCCGCGTCACCCTGACCAACATCGCCAGCCGCCATGCGGCGATGGAAACCAACACGGAATCGGTGGGCACCTTCCGCGCGATCCTCTCCGACTGCCAGTCGGGCGGCAATCCGCGTTTCGGCCGCCTGGTATGGGAAGAGGGTCCGGCGCGCATGCACAAGTTGATGCAACGCCTGCTCGAGGGTGCCGCATCGCGCGGTCAGCTCGACATCCCCGACGTGTCGCGTGCCACCACCCAGTTCCTCGCCCTGCTCAAGGGCGACCTCCTGATCCGGCGCCTGTTCGGTTGCGAAGACTGCGCCGTGCAGTTCGCCGAAGAAGTCAAGGCCAATGCCCTGGCCGCGGTGGACATGTTCATGCGCGCGTACTCGCCGCGCCACGTGAGCGTCTGACGCTCGCTTCCCGGCCCGCTTCGTGGTTGAATCCCCGGCGAAGCGGGGGTGCCCATGCGATACGCGCGGGCTGAGAGAGTCCCTTCGAACCTGATCCGGTCCGTACCGGCGTAGGAAGCTTCGTCCACGGTCGACGTGCGTGCCCTCCTGGCACGTGTCGTGCCTCGTGACGGCGCCGTCCGCTTCTCCCTTCCCCTGTGAGGAACGAGAAGCCGATGAATGCCTTGCCCACCGACCTGGCCCGCGCCGCGCGCGAGCTGTCCCAGTCCGTCACCGCGCCGATCGCCGGCTCCCGAAAGATCCACGTCACCGGCAGCCGGCCCGACCTGCGCGTGCCGATGCGCGAGATCGCCCAAGCCGCCACGCCCACCTTGTTCGGCGGCGAGGACAATCCGCCGATCGTCGTCTACGACACCTCCGGCCCGTATACCGATCCGGGACACGTGGTGGACCTGGCCGCCGGCTTGCCGACGTTGCGCGCGACCTGGATCGCCGAGCGCGGCGATGTCGAGCGCCTGGACGGGCTGTCGTCGAGCTTCGGCCGGAACAGGGCGAGCGATCCACGGCTGGATGCCATCCGCTTCGCCTCCGCGCGTGCGCCGTTGCGCGCGAAAGCGGGCGCCAACGTCACCCAGATGCACTATGCGCGGCGTGGCATCGTCACGCCGGAGATGGAATACATCGCCATCCGCGAGAACCAGCTTGTCGATGCGCTGGCCGACAGCACGCTGCGCATGCAGCACCCCGGCGAGGCCTTCGGCGCCTCGCTGCCCGCGCGGATCACCCCGGAATTCGTGCGCGACGAGGTCGCGCGCGGTCGCGCGATCATCCCCGCCAACATCAATCACCCGGAAGCCGAGCCGATGATCATCGGCCGTAACTTCCTCACCAAGGTCAACGCCAACATCGGCAACAGCGCGGTGAGCTCGGGCATCGCGGAGGAAGTGGAGAAGCTGGTCTGGGCGATCCGCTGGGGCGGCGACACCGTGATGGATCTCTCCACGGGCAAGCACATCCACGAGACGCGCGAGTGGATCATCCGTAATTCGCCGGTGCCCATCGGCACCGTGCCGATTTACCAGGCGCTGGAGAAGGTCGGTGGCGTGGCGGAGGACCTCACCTGGGAAATCTTCCGCGACACGCTGGTCGAGCAGGCCGAGCAGGGCGTGGATTATTTCACCATCCACGCCGGCGTATTGCTGCGCTTCGTCCCGCTCACGGCGAAGCGCGTCACCGGCATCGTCTCGCGCGGTGGCTCGATCATGGCCAAGTGGTGTCTTGCGCACCATCGCGAGAATTTCCTCTACACGCATTTCGAGGACATCTGCGAGATCATGAAGGCTTACGACGTGTCCTTCAGCCTCGGCGACGGATTGCGTCCGGGGTGCGTGGCCGATGCGAACGATGCCGCGCAGTTCGGCGAACTGGATACGCTCGGCGAACTCACGCAGCTGGCCTGGAAACACGACGTGCAGTGCATGATCGAAGGCCCCGGGCACGTGCCCATGCAACTCATCAAGGAGAACATGGAGCGCCAGCTGGAGAAGTGCCATGAAGCACCGTTCTATACGCTGGGGCCGCTGACCACCGATATCGCGCCCGGATACGACCACATCACCAGCGCGATCGGCGCGGCGATGATCGGCTGGTTCGGCACCGCCATGCTTTGCTATGTCACGCCGAAGGAACACCTGGGCCTGCCCAACCGGCAGGACGTGCGCGATGGCATCATCGCGTACAAGATCGCCGCGCACGCGGCCGACCTCGCCAAGGGCCACCCGGGCGCGCAGGTGCGCGACAATGCCTTGTCCAAGGCCCGCTTCGAGTTCCGTTGGGACGACCAGTTCAACCTCGGCCTGGACCCGGACAAGGCGCGCGAATTCCACGACGAGACGATGCCGAAGGACGCGCACAAGTCCGCCCATTTCTGCTCGATGTGCGGGCCGAAGTTCTGTTCGATGAAGATCACCCAGGACGTGCGCGACTACGCGGCGGAACAGGGCGCGATCGCGCTGGCCGAGCGCGGCATGGCGGAGAAGTCGGCTGAATTCCTGGCGCAAGGCGCGGAGGTCTACCACAAGGCATGAGTGCCGGTGCTCCGGCGACAGCCGGTTCCCTGGTGGGGACCGATATGCCCTGCCGGTGACAGCGGGTGCCCTGGTGACGGCCGATGCCGTGGTGGGAGCCGCTTCAGCGGCGATCCCGCCGTCATCTTCACCCGCCCTTCCCGGCAGCGGTCCTAACGTTCCCGCCATTCCTACCCACTCTCCCGAGGAGACAGGCAATGGCCAACGGCAAGCCCTTCGTCAGCGACATCGAGAACATCCGCAAGCGCGCCCGTGAACACATCGACCGTGGCGCCGTCACCACGGGATACCGTGCGGATCGCGAAACGGTGATCAAGCTGCTCAACGAAGCGCTGGCCACGGAAATCGTCTGCGTGCTGCGTTAACCAGGAACAGGCCCACGCCGACCGCATCGCCGAGCGGATCACCCAGCTCGACGGTACGCCGAACTTCAACCCGGAAGGCCTGCTGTCGCGCAGCCACGCCGACTACGTCGAAGGCACCACGCTGGTCGAGATGATCAGGGAAGACCTCGTCGCCGAGCGCATCGCCATCGACAGCTACCGAGAGATCGTGCAATACATCGGCGACGACGACCCGACCACCCGGCGCATCATGGAGGACATCCTCGCGCAGGAGGAAGAGCACGCCGAGGACATGGCGACCCTGTTGGAGAACCTTGGCGCCAAGGGCGAGCCGGCGGCACCCTCGTCGCATTGACGGTAAGCTAGGCGCCCACGTTCGCGACGATAAGGATGGCCCATGAATGCGACCGCCACGCCCGCGCCGGCCAGGCGCCGACGGAACCCCATCAGCATGGCGATCGCGCTGCTCGTCGCGGTGCTCGTGCTGCTGATCCTCATCATGATGTGGTGGTGGGACAAGGAGCCCGAGCAGTTCGATCCGGTCGCCGTCACCACGGCCCACATGAAGGACATCGGCCGCCCGTTGAGCACGGGTGCCGTCACCACCTACACACTGATCCGCTCGGTCGACACCCTGCTGGACAAACGCGGTGGCTACCTCAGCAACGACAAGCTGCCGCCCGGGGTGTTCATGGACAACATGCCCAACTGGGAATTCGGCTCGCTGGTCGCCTCGCGCGACCTGGCGCGATCGCTGCGCAACGACTTCAGCCGTTCGCAGACACAGTCCACCGAGGACAAGGACCTGGGCGAGGCGGATCCGCTGCTCAACAGTCCGAACGACCGATGGCTGCTGCCGAGTTCGGAGTCGCAGTATGCGAAGGCCACGGACGATCTCGAAAAGTACCTCTCGCGGCTGTCGGACGCCGAGGACGCGAACGCGCATTTCTACGCGCGCGCCGACAACCTGGCCGATTACCTGCAGACGGTGTCCGCGCGCCTTGGTTCGCTCTCGCAGCGGCTTTCGGCGAGTGTCGGCCAGTTGAAGGTGGATGCCGCGCCGAATGCCGACGTGGCCGCGAACGCGGGCCCGGCCAAGGCCGTGTATGTGAAGACCCCCTGGAACAAGATCGACGACAACTTCTACGAAGCGCGTGGCTATACCTGGACCTTGCTGGAGCAGCTGAAGGCGATCCGCCACGATTTCGCCCCGATCCTGCGCAGCAAGAACGCGGATGCCAGCCTGCAACAGGTGATCCGGGAACTGGAAGAGTCGCAGAAGGCGCTGGGTAGCCCGGTGGTGCTCAACGGTTCGCCGTTCGGTTTCTTCGCCAACCATTCGCTGGTGATGGCGAACTACATATCGCGGGCGAACGCGGCGATCATCGATCTGCGGGGCTTGCTGGGGCGCGGGTGACGGTGATGGGGTGCGGTGAACGGGCCGCGCTGCGCGCGGATCGCCGATAGAATCGGCTCCCGCCAGGCTCGGATCACCGACAGGGTTGGCTCCCATCAGGCTCGGATCACCGATGGGATCAGTTCCCGTCGGGCTCGGATCGCCGGCGGGATCGGCTCCCACCGGGCTCGGATCGCCAATAGGATCGGCTCCCGCCAGGACCTGCGCGGGTCCTGGTGGGAGCCGACCTTGTCGGCGATGGGTGCTCGCCAAAACCGGCAGAAGCACCCACATCGATCACGATCAGTTATCGACCTTGTAGCGTTCCATGCCCGACACGATCTCGGCCTTGGCTTCCTCGGCGCCGACCCAGCCGTCGACCTTGACCCACTTGCCCTTCTCCAGGTCCTTGTAGTGCTCGAAGAAGTGGCCGATGCGCTCCAGCCAGTGGCCCGAGACCTGCTTGATGTCGCGGATATGCGCGTAGCCCGCGAACACCTTCTCCACCGGCACCACGACGAGCTTCTCGTCCGCGCCGGCCTCGTCGGTCATCTTCAGCATGCCGACCGGATGGCAGCGGATCACCGAGCCCGGGACCAGGGACAGGGGGAGGATCACCAGGGCGTCGAGGGGGTCGCCGTCGCCACCGAGCGTGCCGGGGACGTAGCCGTAGTTGCAGGGATAGCGCATCGGCGTGGAGAGGATGCGGTCGACGAAGATCGCGCCGCTCTGCTTGTCCACTTCGTACTTGACCGGCTCCGCATCCTTCGGGATTTCGATGATGACGTTGATTTCATCCGGCACGTTGCGACCGGCGGGAACGAGGTGCAGACCCATGGGATTCCTTGATTCTTCGGGGATAAGTCGGCCGGATAGGATACGGCCACCCCGCCCCGGGGGGAAACCCCGGGGCGGGGCGCTCCCTTACTTCAGGTGTTCCCAGAGGTAGGTATAGGCCAGGGCGTTCATGAACGCCGACTGCTTGTTGTCCGCCGCGGCGCCGTGGCCACCCTCGATGTTCTCGTAGAGGCTGGCGTCGAAGCCCATGGCCTGCATGCGGGCGGCCATCTTGCGCGCATGAACCGGTCCCACGCGGTCGTCGCGGGTCGAGGTGGTGAACAGCACGGGCGGGTACCTGGTGCCTTTGCGCAGGTTCTGGTACGGCGAGAAGGTCTGGATGTACTTCCATTCCTCCGGCTTGTCCGGATCGCCGTATTCGGCCATCCACGAGGCGCCGGCCGACATGTGCGGATAGCGCTTCATGTCCAGCAGGGCCACCTGGCTCACGATCGCGCCGTAGAGCTGCGGATATTTCGTCAGCATGTTGCCGGCCAACAGGCCGCCATTGCTGCCGCCCATCATGCCCATGTGGCGCGGGCTGGTGATCTTGCGGTCGATCAGGTCCTGCGAGACGGCCGCGAAATCCTCGTAGGCACGCGGACGGTTCGCCTTCAGCGCCGCCTGGTGCCAGCGCGGGCCGTACTCGCCGCCGCCGCGGATATTGGCGATGACGTAGACGCCGCCCTTCTCCAACCATGCGCGGCCGACACCGGCGGAATACATCGGTTGCAGGGAAATCTCGAAGCCGCCGTAACCGTAGACCAGGGTCGGGTTGTTGCCGTCGGCCTTCATCGCCTTGGGTGCGATCTCGAAGTAGGGCACCTTGGTACCGTCCTTCGACGTGGCGAAATGCTGGCTCACGACGAACCGCGACGCGTCGAAGAACGCCGGGCTGTGCTTGAGCGCCTCGCGCTCGCCCTTGCCCAGCGTGCCGTAGTAGAGCGTCGTGGGCTGCAGGAAGCCGGAGACGGTGAGGAAATACTCGTCGCTCTCGTCGGCGTCGATGCCGCCGGCCTGCATCGTGCTGAGCGCGGGCGCGCCGCTCAGTGTCTCGCTCTTCCATGCACCCGTGGAGGCCGGCGTCAGTACCTGGATCTCACTGACGACATCGCGCATGAGGTTGAGGATCAGGTGATGGCGCGTCCACGAGTGGCTCGACAGCGAGGTGTGCTCGTCGGGCGTGAAAAGCACGGTGATGTCACGCTTGCCGGCCATGTAATCGTCGAACTTCGCCGCCAGCAACGCGCCGGAAGGGTAGGTCTTGCCACCGACCGTCCACGGCGTGCGTGGCTCGATCAACAGCCACTCGCGTTCGACGTCGGTCTCGGCGTCGTTGGGGACGTCGACCTTCGCGAGCTTGCCGTCCTTGCCACGAAGGAAGGTTTCCGAGTTATAGAACTCCAGCGCACGCTGCACGAAGTCGCGTTCGAAGCCGGGCGTGAGATCGCGGAAGGCCGAGATCGACATGTCGCTCGGCTTACCCTCGTATACCGTCGTGGCGGACGACAGCGGCGTGCCGCGCTTCCACTCCTTCACGATGCGCGGGTAGCTCGATGTCGTCATGGAGCCGGGACCGAAGTCCGTGGCGACGTAGATGTGGTCGTCGTCGATCCACGCGACCTGGCTCTTCGCCTCGGGCAGGGTGAAACCACCCTCGATGAAGTTCTTCGTCGACAGGTCGAACTCACGCACCACGTCGGCGTCCGCTCCGCCGCGCGAGAGCGAGACGAGGCAGCGGCGATTGTCGGGCTTGAGGCACTGGGCGCCATGCCACACCCAGTTCTCCTTTTCGGAGGCGGCGAGCGCGTCGAGATCGATCACCGTCTCCCAGGCGGGCTTGTCCTTGCGGTACTCGGCTAGTGTCGTCCGCCGCCAGAGGCCCTTCGGGTGTTGCTTGTCGCGCCAGAAGTTGTAGTAGTGGTCGCCGATCTTCGACACCATGGGAATCTTCGCGTCGGAATCGAGCACCTCGAGGATGCGCGCGTCGAGGGTCTTGAAATCCTCGCCTTCCGCATACTTGGCGACGGTCTCGGCGTTGCGCGCCTTGACCCATTCCAGTGGCTTGGCACCGTCGATGTCGTCGAGCCAGAGGTTTTCGTCATCGGCGCCGGCTTCGATGGCGGGCGCGGCGGTCTTGGGTGTTTCGTGGGCTTGGGTCATGCCACTGAAGGTAAGGGCGATGGCCAGCGCAATCCAGCGTCGATGCATGGGGCGGTGATCCTGGGGTGAAAGCCCGACCTTAACGCAGCGGCATCACGGTGGATGCCATGACTTCCTACCTATCCTGGGACGTGTCCATCCCGGGACGGCATATCAGTGGAGCCGCTTCTCGGTGGAGCCACTTCACTGTGGGAGCCGCTTCAGCGGCGATGGGTGCTTGCCTCGACCTGGCCCGCTGCCGCGGGATCGCCGACAAGGTCGGC
>NZ_JBPGXU010000057.1:0-26429 GCF_056755675.1 Luteibacter sp. KNZ12-1A
CACCCGCCCGGTCGATGATGGCCGCGCCACCCTGCGCGCTGCATGTCGTCGTATCGGTCGGCTGGCAGACCTGGGCCATGGCCGGAACGCCCACGGCCCACAGGCCGGTGGCCAGCATCGCACCCCATAGCGGGTGCAGCCGCGGCGGGGCCGAACCACCTCCCTCCGTCCGGCCGGCACGCGACGACGAAAGCTCGGAAGCGACCTGCACGACACGCAGCGTTCCGTTCCACACGAGATGGTAAATGCGGTTCATTGGATTCCCCCATGACGTCAGCACCCCCTGCGGGGCTGGCGCGATGGCGCATCTTACCGTCGTTTGGGGTGGCCGGCAGGCAGGAAGCGCGGGGCGGCAAGCCTACGGGGCGAAACGCTGGCGCAGGCGCGACACCACGGTGTGGTTGGCTTCCGCCAAGTCGCGGAATCCGCCGCTTATTTCCGCGTGTGTAGCCACGCGTTGCCAGTAAAGCTCGGCCCACTCCGCCGCCTGGAACCAATACTGCAAATCGGCAGGCGTGGGCACGGCCGGCTTGTAATCACGCGGAGTCAGAGCCCCGCTGGCGCCGGGCCTGTATAGCATCGGCAACATGTCGTAGTTGGGAGTGAGGTGAAACGGAAGTTGGCCGTCGATGAAGAAGCTCAGGTTGCCGAAGTGCATGTCGGTATTGCCGATCAGGCGACCGAACCACCAGCGTTGCCGAATCAGATCCAGCGCACTCTCGCCGAGCCAGCCGCCTTGCACCATGCGAGTCGTCGCGCGGGGCCAATCGTCGCGCTCGCCATCGTGCGCGTCGCTCCATGCGGCCAGCGTCACGCAGCCTCGTCGGCCGTATGTGCCCACGCGATCGAAGCGGGTCACCTCGAGACACAGGCGGCCCTGTGACCAGACGAGCTCAGTTCGGGCGCTGGGATTGCCATGCTCGGCCAGCAACTCACCGGCGATGTGTTCGCAGATCAACAAGTCGGCCCAACGGCGCGCGGCGGGATGGTCATCCACCGGCTCGCTGAACTTCACGATGACGTGGCGG
This sequence comes from Luteibacter sp. KNZ12-1A, assembly GCF_056755675.1. Lineage (NCBI taxonomy): Bacteria > Pseudomonadati > Pseudomonadota > Gammaproteobacteria > Lysobacterales > Rhodanobacteraceae > Luteibacter > Luteibacter sp. KNZ12-1A. The sequence goes on from NZ_JBPGXU010000057.1 coordinate 1,029, forward strand.
ATGGCGCCGTCCTCGTCTTCAACAGTCGCGGTGAACTTGGGTTGCTCGCCCGCCGCGGACGACCCGACGGGCTCTCCAGCGAGCGCGGCCCTTGCCAGTTCTGCGTAATGCACCTGCCGGGACGCGGACGCGATCGGCTCAGGCTCCCATTGCAGAGCACGCTCGAGCGCGGCGTCCCCCAGGACGAAGTCGCCCGGTCCGTCTCCACCACGAAGCAAGAGCGCCGCGAGCACCGCGTCGTCGTTCCAGCGCAGGATGTCGGACGGCAAATCGAGTTCACGCGACCATCGCTGGGCGAACTGGCGCCCCAGGAAGCCTTGCGGCCGTTGGTCGTCGAGGAACCATGGCACCCCGGGGAACAGCCCGTCGACGAATTCATCGCGGAGCCAGTCGACAGGATGCACTGCGGTCACCAGGCTGCCGGCGCCATAGAGGGCGGTCAGGTGACCGAAGGCGACGGGGCGCCCTCGCGTGTCCAGGCGGAACAATGGCCATTGAGTACCCAACCCACGCACATCACGCAGGGCGGCATAGCGGGTGCGGCGTGCATGGCCGATACGGGCAATGTGCCCACCGGCTTCAGCGAGCAAACGCGAGACCGTGGGCTGCGAGGTACCCAGTGCTTCGCCCAGGTCGCGGGCGCTTACAGGCCCTCGTTGCCTCAAGGCATCGATCAGACGGCTAGTCTGCGAATGGACGTTCATGACGTGAATAGATACATGAATAGATACTTTTTATCAATACTTAATTATTTCATGTGCTTACCTAGTTCATTTTCGCTGTAGTGAATAGATTCTTGAATACGCCTGGGTGTACTTCGCCGTCATCGCCATGGCCGCGTTCGGCAGCACGTTCCTGGCAACCGTGGTGTCGGGACGCCATCCCGATCCCAGCCTCGCGTGGTTGCTCAAATGCGCGCTTGTGATGATGTCGGTGGTGATCCTGACGACGGCCTACCTGCGCCGAGATGGTTTGCGCTGGTCGCGCTATGGCGTGTCCCTTGCGCCGCATCGCCGCCGCACTGGCGATACCGACGGTCATCTTCGTGCTCGCACACAAGGCTGGCGGCGTTTCGTGGCTGCCCGCCGTGCTGGTCATCGGCAGCAGCGGCCTGCTTTACGCCAGCTTGATGTCGATGACACGTAGCCTGCCTTTGGTCGCCGGATTCCACATCGCGAACAACGTTGCACAAGATGCGCTGCCGAGAACCAGCGACGGATCACTATGGATGCCCGTCTTCCGCGACGCAGGACTCGCCGAGTCGCATGGGCCGGGCATCTGGACGTGCATGGCGCTCCTGAATCTGTCGATCGCCGCGTGCGCGATCAAACACCGCGCGCATACCGCGTAGGCGGTACCCCCACGTGCCGCGTAAACGCGACACTGAACGTGCTCGCCGAGCTATAGCCCACGCGCTCGGCCACCTCCGCGACATTGCCTTCCTTGTTACGCAGCAGGTTCTTCGCCAAGGCCATGCGCCAGGCGAGCAGGTATTCCATCGGGGCGACGCCGACCGCGCGGTTGAAACGTTCGAAGAACGCCGAGCGTGACAGTGCCGCCTCTTTCGCCAGCTGTGCCACAGTCCATGAACGCGTCGGGCTCTCATGCATCCGCCGGATGGCCGTGGCGAGGCGCGTGTCGGCCAGGCCGCGAAGGAGGCCGGGCGATGCGGAGGTGCCCGCCGTGGATCGCAGGGCTTCGATGAAAAGCACTTCGAGAAGCCGCGCGAGGATCACGTCGCGCGCAGGGCGTTGCGCACGGGACTCTTCGCCTAACAGCCGCACAAGGGTCTCCAACCTCCACTCGCCGCGCACGTGCACGAGTTCCGGCAGGAGCGAGACCAGCAGTGCCGCATCCGGCGATCCGAAGACGCAATGGCCGACCAGCATGCGCACCTCGGCGGGTACGTCCGTATCGCCCAGCCTGTATTCGCCATCGTCCCGTTGAACGGGCACGGCCTGGGCGGTTTCCGGTTCCGGCGGATCGAGGCTCGTCACCGTGAAGCCGTGCGCCGAGGGAATCAGCACGAAGTCGCCATCCTGAAGGACGATCGCTTCACGGCCGTCGATCACCAGGCGGCACGATCCGTCCAGGATCACGCAATAGAACGGCTGCCCGTGTTCCGCACGGCGCACATGCCAACGGCCTGCCCCGCTGCTCACCTTCGAGAGCCGGGCGTCCGGCTGTAGCAGCGAGACGACTTCGGCGAGCGGATCGGTCATGTCCGGACTCCTGCAAACGTTTCGTGGACTTTACATCGTATCTAGTCCGGCGAGGGAGGCCTATCGTTCCAGCCCTGCACACCCCCACAGGAGTCCTCCATGAAAACCGTCCTCATCACGGGATGCTCGTCCGGCTTCGGCCTGGAGATCGCCCGCTACTTCCTCGATCGCGACTGGAACGTCATCGCCACCATGCGCACGCCGCGCGAGGATGTCCTGCCGCGCTCCGAACGGCTGCGCGTCATCGCCCTGGATGTCACCGACGAGGAAAGCATCCGCAAGGCCGTGGAAGCGGCCGGACCGATCGACGTGCTGGTCAACAATGCCGGCATCGGCATGTTGAACGCGTTGGAAGGCACGCCGATGAACACCGCGCGGGAGATCTTCGAGACCAATACGCTCGGCACCATCGCCACGACGCAGGCGTTCGTGCCGCAGTTCCGGGAGCGGCAGTCCGGCGTGGTGGTGAATGTCACCTCGACCGTTACCCTGAGGTCGCTTCCCCTGCTGTCCGTCTACACGGCGAGCAAGGTCGCGGTGAACGCGTTCACGGAATCGTTGGCCCTGGAACTGGAGCCGTTCAACGTGCGCGTGCGGTTGGTGCTGCCGGGACGCGCACCGGATACGCGCTTCGCCGAAAACGGACGGACCCGCATGCAGCACGGCTTCCCCGAACCCTATGCCGGCTTCGCGCAGCGTATTTTCGAGGGATGGGCGGAGTCGACCGAGATCACCCGATCCGTGGACGTGGCGCAAGCGGTATGGCGGGCGGCAACCGATCCGTCGAGCCCGATGCGCATCCCGGCGGGAGCCGACGCCGTGCGATGGGCTAACGAGGCGTGATGGCCGTGCCGCACGCCATGGCATCGGTTCGCGGAAGCGCCGACAGGCGCCGCAGGTGGCCCTCGCCCCATAGGCGTACGGATTCGATGATCGGCAGCAGCGTCTGCCCATAGGGCGTCAACTGGTAGATCACCGGCGCAGGGACCGCGCCGGTGGGTGTCCGCACGACGATGCCATCGGCTTCGAGTTCGCGCAGCTGCTCCGCCAGCACCTTGTGCGAGATGGGCGCGGCGCGTCGTTCCAGCCCGGCGAAGTGCAGCTCGCCATGCGCGAGCCAGTACAGGATCGTCAGCTTCCACTTGCCGCCGATGGCCGCGAAGGCCGCCGACAAGGGACAGCCCTCGATCGGTGCACGGTTACCTGAAGGTGCCTTCTTGTTCATGGTCCCCTCGCGCTCGCATCCTTCCCGCATCGCGCCGACCGGGAAGGACCATGCAAAACACCCTGCGAATCCGCTTCGCCAGTGCGTTGTTCATGCTGGCATGGCTGACTATGTACGCGTTGGCGATGCCCGCGCAAGCCGGTTCCGGCGCCACCCAGCCTGACGGCCAGCATGATTTCGACTGGGAAATCGGCACGTGGAAGACCGAACTGCGCCGCCTGGCCAAGCCACTGTCGGGGTCCAACGAGTGGGTGGAGTACAGCGGAACCAGCGTCATCCGGAAGGTGCTCGACGGCCGGGCGAATCTGGTCGAGTTGCGCGTGGAAGGACCCGGCGGGCGAATCGAGGGTGTGAGCCTGCGCCTCTACAACCCGCAGGCCAGGCAGTGGAGCCTGAATTACGCGAGCGTGCGTAACGGGGCCATGACGCAGCCGGTGTATGGAAGCTTTCGCGAGGGACGTGGGGAGTTCTTCGGGCAGGACAACCTCGATGGGCGGGCGATCCTGGTGCGCTTCGTCGTGTCGAAGGTTTCGAACGATTCGGCGCGGTTCGAGCAGGCGTATTCAGCGGATGGGGGAAGGACGTGGGAGACGAATTGGGTGGCGGTGGATACTCGAATCACCTCAAGCAATCCAGAAGAAAATGCCCTACACCACCGGTGAGCGTATCGAGTTGGCAGCCCGTCTCCGGGCTGCTTTGCGGTAAGGTGCGCTTTTGATTAGGTAGGCGCATTGTTCATGAACCAGAATCATCGTCGGCGGATTCGACGATGCTTACGGTTACCGCCTTCGCCTGATCAGGTACGGGCAAGGAACATACATTATTGGGCGTATGCGGAAGATCCGGTCTCCGCTTAGGCTGTACTGGCAATGGCCAGCGCAATCGTGATCCCAACTCTCTGTATGTAAGCTCGTTGACGATCTCCAGGTCACGTAACAGTTGCTGGCCGTAAAGAGGGTCGCGGGTGGTTAGCTTGTGTACTGGAATAAGTGAGGACGGGGATGCGCCTTCGTCCTTGTTGTCGCCTTCCTTTTGCATATTCTCTCCATGATTACGGGTAGACGTCCCACGACGAGAACCGACAAGATTTTTTTGAAGGCGGTGACTTTATTTTTTGAAGAATCCACCAGCAATAGAAGAATTCTGAAAAATAACTAAGGTTTCGTTGCGGGCAATTGCGCGAGCGATGTCGCGTTAGCGCACATGCCGCATCGGCACGGCAATCTTCCTGCATGCCTATTCATCATGTTCCTATACGAATTCGGCAAATTGATCAGGCACTTATATCGTTTGGACTAACGACACGAAGCATTCGCGAACTTAAGCTCCAAGAAGAACGCACGTAGAGTCGACCCGCCCGCTCCGCCACGACGCGTTTCAAGGCGGCGCCTACGCTTCGCTGCGCAATCGTTCTCGGTGTTTCTGCTATCGAGTCCTGAGAGGTGCACCATGGCAATCAGAATTTCCGGTACCGACCACCTCTGGCCGTTCGGCGTGGTCCCCTTCGAGATCGACGACACCGACTACCCGATCGGCTCACCGGGCCGGACAACCATCATGAATGCGATGGCACACTGGTCCAGCCTCACGAACATCACCTTCTCGCCAAGATCCTCCGAAGCCAACTACGTGCATATTCAATTCGGCGACGCCGAATCCTCATCCGACAGTCCGGTTGGTATGCGCGGGGGCATGCAGATTTTACGCGCGGCAAATCTGGGCTTCTCCGCATCCAACATCATTCACGAAATCGGACATGCCATTGGACTTCAGCACGAGCAGTCGCGACAGGACCGAGACGTCTTCGTGAATATAGACATGAGCAATGTTCTCGAAGACAAGACTCACAACTTCGAGCAGAGCAACGACGACTCTGAGGACTTTGGACCGTACGACTACGCATCCATCATGCACTACCGGCGCAACTCCTTTGCCAAGAATCCGCTGGCCGACACCATTACTCCTATCAGCTGGTTCGGCCATGAAACTCAAGGTGCGGGCGCCGCAACGGGCGACATAACCGGAACCGGGAAGACCGACCTGGTGCTGTTTCACGTCGACAATCCCAAGGACGGGAACGCCGGCTTCTACCGAATCCTGTGGGACATTGACCAGAACGGCAACGACCGCGGGGGTCTATCAGACATCAAGCGAATACCCGGCTGGTTCGGTAGCGAGACTCAGGGCGGCGCTATTGCACTGAGGGACCTGAATGCTACGGGGACTCTCGACCTGATCGTATTCTTCGTCGATCGCGCGGGCGGCGGGAACAGAGGTTACTACCGTATCGGCTGGGACCTGGACACGCAAGGAAACCCTTCCCGCTGGTCCGATCCTATCGAGGTGCCTGGCTGGTTTGGAACGTCGACCCAGGCGGCGGGCATAACGACAGGCTTCATCCGCGGCAATGGACGGCCTGACCTGGTCGTATTCCACATCGATGATCCGGGTGGCAGCAACACAGGCTACTACCGAATCGGATGGTCATTGAATGACGAAGGGCGAGCTCGAAGCTGGACACCCCCCATTCCGATTCCAGACTGGTTTGGCAATGAAACCCAGGGCGGCGGCATTGCGCTGGGCAATCTGGACAACGATGCGAGGCAGAGCTTTATCGTGTTTCATGTCGACAATCCAAAGGGGGGAAACCTTGGTTACGTGAGGGTAGGAAGGCATGTCGACCAGGCCGGTGTAGTGGCCGACGGATGGTCGAAGCCCGTACCCGTCCCCGGCTGGTTCGGCAGCGAGTGCCAGGGAGCAGACATCGCTATCGCCGATCTCACGGGTGCCGGCACGCGCGATCTGGTTGTCTTTCACATCGACAACCCCGACGGAGAAAACCGTGGCTACTACCGTGTGGGGTTTGGTCTTACGCCCAATGGCAGCGCGCCGCTCTGGAGCAACCTGATCCAAGTGCACAACATCGGACCGAACGCTATCGCGACCATCGGCACGACGGCCGGTTTAAGCCCATTGGATATCGCTGCTGTCAATGCCATGTACCCGACCAAGTCAGCAGTTGGACCGCTAAACAAAATTGGCGGATGGTTTGGCGACGAAACCGCCGCCGCTGACGTTGCCGTGGTCGACGTCAGTGGAAATGGCATACCCGACCTGGTGACCCTGTTCGTTGACAACCCTGCCGGCGATAACAAGGCCTACTACCGAATTGGCTGGAATATCGATCCAGCCGGTTTTGTAACCGACGGCTATACCAAGGCACAGGCCATACCGGGTTGGACCGGTACTGAGACCCAAGGCGCTGGCGTGGCCGTGGCGAACATTGGCCATGGTCCAAGCCTGGACCTTGTCGTGTTCCACATCGACAATCCGGCGGGAGGGAATATCGGGTACTACAAGGTCGGATGGGATCTGGATGCAGCCGGCAGCGTGCGAGGAAGCTGGACGCCCGCCATGGCGGTGCCTGACTGGTTCGGGAGCGAAAGCCAGGATGGCGCCATTGCGATCGCCGACATCAGCAATAGCGGCAGACCCGACCTCGTAGTGCTTCACATCGACAACCCGGGTGGTGCCAACCATGCCTACTATCGAATTGGCTGGGACCTGGACATGACCACCGGCGTTGCATCTAGCTGGACCCCGCCGATTCCCATACCGGGATGGTTCGGGAATGAAACGCAGGGAGCAGGTGTTGCGGTTGTCGACCTCAACAACGATGGCTTCCTCGACCTGATCGTCTTTCACATCGACAACCCCAGTGACGGAAACCGCGGCTACTACCGCGTTGGCAAGCGCATTGACGCACTGGGCAACGTCACTGGCGGGTGGTCGAGCGTCGTACCTATCGCAGGCTGGTTCGGCAGCGAAAACCAGGGAGGCGGAATAGCCGCTTTCGACATCAATGGCGATGGCATGCAAGACCTCGTTGTCCTCCATATTGACAACCCTGGCGGTGCGAACCGCGGCTATTATCGCGTGCTATTTTCCCCGCCAGTGCCCTAGAGAAGCGCAAGCGACCGTTGAACTATTCGATGTGGGCGTCCTGGTTCAGCTTGCGCGGGTATGCATGAGGAATTGCGCAAGCCGTTCTGCGTATTCAGGCCAAGTCCCAATAGCGACGATGCAGCAAAGCACCTCACTCCGCCTGCGCGCTCGGCTTCGGCAGATCCACCTGCACGAGCAGCCCATGCGGCACGGCGGGTAACAGACGGATGCTGCCGCCATGGCCGCGTATGACATCGCGCGCAATCGCCAAGCCCAGGCCCGTGCCGCCGGTGGTCCGGTTGCGCGATCCCTCCAGGCGCTGAAAGGGTGCGAAGGCACGTTCGACGTGTTCTGGCGCGATGCCCGGTCCATCGTCGCTGATGGCGATGCCGATGGAATCCATGTGATCACTCAGTTCGACCGTGACGTGCCTGGCGTATTTACAGCCATTCTCAACGAGATTGGCGAGTGCCCGGCGCATGGCCACCGGTTGGCAGGGAAGCTGCGCGTGGTCAGGCCCGCGGTAGTCGACCCACCCACCCGCATCGCATGCGTTGTCGCATAGGCTGATCAGCAAGGCAGCTATGTCCACCGGGCTGTGCGCCTCGGAGGCAGCCTCTCCGCCGGCGAACGCCAGGGTGCTGTTGATCATGGCGTCCATCTCGGCGATGTCGGCAAGGAGCTGCCGCTGCTGCGTTTCGTCATCGACGTATTCGGCAAAGATCCGCAGGCGCGTGAGCGGTGTGCGCAGGTCGTGCGCGATCGCCGCCAGCATGTGGGTACGCTCGTCGACGAACTGCTTCAGCCGAAGCTGCATCTCGTTGAACGTCCGTGCGATCGAGGCGTACTCCGGAATGGACATGTCGCCGATCAGGGTAGGCTCGCGCTCCCTCCCCAGACGCTCGGCGGCCTCGCTCAGTCGCGTCAGTGGTCGAACCAGGCGGCGCGCCATCCATAGCGACAGGATTCCGACGAATAGCAGCGTGACGACAATGATCGCGATGTTCCTGAAGCGGCGCGTTGTAGCCTTCTCGTCCAGGTTCTGCGAGACCACCAGCCAGCGCGAGCCGCCCAGATCGATGGCGATACGGAAGCTTCGCAGTATCGCGATATCCGGCTGCATGCGATTGCGCGCGACGTTGACGAGGCGCGTCGGCAGACTGGCAGCCAGAACGACCAGGGTACCGGTCTCCAGGTCGATATCGGTGGACGTGGTCTCCGCACTTGCGCGGATATCGGCCGAATCGATTCCGATTTGCGGCGCGATACCCCGTACGATCGACGTCAGAAGCTCGGATGATGTGTCAGGCGCCGGCTCCGAGACATGCGGATGCGCCAGGGATAGCGTTCCGCCGGCAAGCGTGGGAGCCATGGTCTTCGCTGCTGCCGAAGACTCCGGCTCGATACGAAACCTCAACCACCCCGACGACGCGAGCGAGTCCAGCTTTTCCTGTTGCTCTTCGAGCCGTGTATTGCGCGCCACCCGAACGGCCTCCACCGTGCGATCGGATAACCATTGACCGTCGATGAGAATGAAGCTGGGTGGCGGCACCAGCCGCTTAAGCATGTTCTGGAACAACTCGATGGACACCTGCGATAGCAGGATCACGATGACGATGCGCGACGTCAGCCCGAACCTTGGACGCCATCGAAACGTCATGCCGCCTGGCCGTCCACTTCGGAGCTGACATCGGCGGCGAAGAAATAGCCGCCGTTGCGAACCGTCTTGATCAGCACCGGATCGAGGGGGTTGGCTTCGATCTTTCGCCGAAGCCGGCTTATCTGCACATCGATACTGCGGTCGAACGGGTTGCTGTTGCGTCCACGCGCCAGGTCCAGCAGGCGATCGCGGCTCAGTATCTGCTGCGGATGTTCCACGAAGGCCAGTAAAAGATCGAATTCTCCACTGGTCAGATCGGTAAGCATGCCGGTGGGCGATTTCAGGCTGCGATGGCTGACATTGAGTGTCCAATCGGCGAAACGATAGACCGTCCGTTTGCTTTGCGCCTGATCCGCCTTGACGTAGGTACGGCGCAGCACGGCGCGGATACGGGCGATCAGTTCCCGCGGATTGAAGGGCTTGACGATATAGTCGTCGGCGCCCAGTTCCAGGCCGACCACGCGATCGGTCTCCCCGTCCATGGCCGTCAGGAGGATGACCGGGATCGGTCGCTCCGGGTTCTGCAACTGCCGGCACAGGGAGAATCCGCTTTCGCCAGGCAGCATCACATCCAGCACGATGAGGTCGGCAGCCTCGCGGCTCAGGGCGTCGAACATCTGCACGCCATCCCCAGCCACGGTGACATACATGCCGTGATCACCGAGGAAGCGGGCCAGCATCGCACGGATGCGCTGATCGTCATCGACGATCAATACGTGCGGCTGGCGAGTGGTTGATGCGCTGGCCTTCATGACCGGACGATAACGCAGTCCGGCGGCTTACGACACGGCTGAAACATACTGAAACGATCTGCAAGGCCCATGTCATCGTCCACGGCGGGCGGTCTCCTAGAGTCCAGGCCTCCGTTATCCCCAGGATGCTTGATCATGAAGAACCTCCCACTCCTGCGCGCGGCCCCGGTGGCATGCGCCGTGGGAATAGCTTTATTCGTGACGGCTACTCCGGCATGGGCGCAAGTAGCCCCGCAGTCCACGCAGGAGGGCGATTGGAATGTGGTCGCAGGCCTCGGCGTCCTGCGCACACCGATCTTCCCCGGCGCATCCAAAAGCCAGATTCGTCCCGCTCCTTATTTGTCGATCGATTATGACGACCGATTTTTCGTGCGCGGCCCCGTGGTCGGAGTGAACCTGCTCCGGTTCGGCCAGGACGATCGCTTTCGGCTGGGGGTGATGACACGCATCACGCCGGAAGCCGAATGGGACGAATCCGACGATCGTGCACTGCACGGTCTGGGCAAGATCAGTGGCGGCATCGATGCGGGTGTGTTCGGTAGCTACCGGAGCGAATCATGGTTCGCTGAACTGGCGGCCACGCGTGGCGCAGTCCTAAGAAAGGAGCACGGTGAAAGCAGCACGCGTGGCAGCGGAACGGCCGTCCAGTTTGGGTTCGGCTATACCACGCACCTTGCGTCCCATCTCCGCTGGATGACACAGGTAAGCACCCAGTGGGCGGATGCGACCCGTACGCGCACCTATTTCGGAGTCTCGCAGGCGCAATCCCTGGCCACGGGGTTGCAGCCCTACCAGCCCAAAGCCGGGATCACCAGCTACGGAGTGACGACGACGCTGAATTACGCCTTCGGCAAGCGTTGGACTCTCACCGGCCTGGTCAAGTATGAGCGGCTGGCCGGGGACGCCAAGAGCAGCCCTATCGTCATTGCCGACGGCAGGACGAACCAGGTCTCCACTGGCGTGTTCCTCGGGTATCAATTCTGATGTGGGGCCGGAAGCGCGGAAACATCGAACGCCCTAGCTGGGCACGGCGCCTGAAATGGCTGTACGGGGGATGTGGCAGACCGCCATGCAAGCCTGGTTCGCACAGCCCGGTCGATGGGTGGGGCGAGCTGGCTGCTTTCGTGCTGCTGGTGAGGCTGACCCTCGATCATCGCGCGACGGAGCCGGTCCGCATTGTTTGCGAAGAGCGCATTCTTCGGGATGCGCGGCGGCTTGCATCCATGGGGTTCTTTGAGCTTTTTGCGGTGCGTTCTGCTCCCCTACGGGCCATGCTTGAGGGTGAGGGGGTGATTAGGCGAAGTTGATGGTGGCCGGGGATTCGATGTGGTCATCATGGATGGTGCAGCGCACGCCGAACTGGCGTACAGATGCGAGCTGACGTGCCCAACCTGGGGATCATTCTTGAATGTCGCTCCTATTCATCCGTATTAGAACACCCGCTTGCGGATAAAGTCATTGCTATTGGGTCAATGCTCCTTCGCAAGAGAGGTAAGCGTCTTGATCATGCACTTATGGACATCAGTTGAACAACCGGAGTCAGAGAAACCATGAACCCAGGAGGGAACCTGAGAGGGGTGTCATCGTCGATAACTGGAGTCTTCTGAATGGTAATGGCTTCGTCCTTTACCAGAAGCGCCTCGGCGACGTCTTCAACAAGCGCGTCGATTCGTACTGTGTAGAGCAACAATGGGTCTCCGATCGAAGTCGCCTTGAGGCTAACTGGCTTATGGCCGTCGATATGCAGCATCACGTCGGAAACCAAATGCTGTCCGCCATTCTCCTCGTGCAGGATTTCGAGGCCGATGAATGGAAGCGGATGGCCAGGCGGCGAAAGCACGTCTCGGCCCGCTCGGCGAAGTTCCGCTTCGACATAGCCCCACGCGGGCGTCCAGCGGGCCGAGGCAAGCAGATCCATGATCAAATCCATGGCGCCACTTTTTGGGAGGCCACGCAACATGCCTCTTCCATCGAAAAACATCTCATATGCGGCGCCTGCGAGGAAGGCCTGTTCGCCTTCCGCGGGCTCGCTGACCCATGCGTCGAAATCACGCAAAAACTCACTTGCCCGCCAAGCGCTCCCGTCCGCCGCCTGGTACACCGCACGCCCAAGCACGAATGCCGTTCCAAGGTCGGCGGGGATCTTTGAACCCCTTAGTTCGAGAATGGCGGGATTCTGGACGTACCAATTATGGGTGTTGATTTGGGTAATGATCTCCTTCTCTTTTCCGGATGGCAGGTCATCTATATATGCCTTCTCATCACGCATGGCGCGCTCGGGAATCGCAAGCGGCGACATGGCAGGCGCCGCTTGATCAACCTCCGCCTCCTTGGGCAATTCCTCGTGGCGTGCGACTTCGAGGTCTTCTGCCTCCATATCGTCCGCTCGGGATTCCTTCGTGTCCTTCTGCTGTGTCAGTGCCTCAATGAACTGCTTGATCCTCCGATCGGACCGCGCGCCAAGTGAACCTCGAGCTAACTCCTCCATGGTGATAAAGGCGAGGCTTCTGTGTCCTACCATGCTCTCGAACTCCGAAACCAATCTCGGGTCCGGAAGCTTAATCGGGGGCAACTCATTCTTCATCGGCTTCGGCTGATGGAGTCGTTCCGGCGCCTCTCGCTGCCGACTAGAGGGGGTGTAAAGGAAGTCATCCTTGCGCTCCTCGCAAAGGATTACGACGTGATCGTAGCGGGCATAGTCGGACAGAGGCCCCGAGGTGCGGATTTCCTTCTGGGCTACGAGTAAGATCTCTAGCCACAGGGCAAGGTCGCCATCGACGTTACCTACCGACGCTCCACGAGCACCTGAATTTGCCTTGTTGCCGTCAGTCAACCCCGGCGGAATGCGGTTTGCCCTGCGTCGGTCGGCCCATTTCTCTAGAAGGCCGCAGTGCGTTGCGAAGTCGATACTGCGAAAGCAATTCTCCAACGCATCCAAGAGCTCTCCATGGATGAACTCGGCATCGAGGTCCTTTCCTAGTCGATCAATATCCTTGTTCCATTTATCGATACGCTGAGCCAAATCCTCAATGACGCCTTCCCTGTCGACGAGGTTCTGCTTCGAGTAAGCATCCAGTTCCTCGTCAGATAGGACGCGCGATAGGATCTTGCGAACACTGTCCGCAGCCGGAGCGCTCCCGAGCTGCTTACTGACGCTACTGGTGAATCCGTGGGTGGTGCCATTCGACTTGAAGGCACGATGGAAGAATTCGTTGCTCGCCCAGCCTGGAACGATCAGTCGCTTCTGGGAGGACGCGATCGCGAGCAAGCTGTAGAAGCCCTCGCGGGCACGGTTGTGGAAGCGAAATGGAAGACCAAGAATGTTTGTATCGACGAACACTAGTGTTCGTTCGTCGCTGAATATCTTAAAACACGCCTCAGTGTATTCCGTATATGACATAGGGAGTGTCCTGATTCCCAGATGCTTGTTGAGCTTGACGAATATTTCGGTCACTTTGCCTGTCCTGTCCTTTGACCATACGTTTCCATAGCTATGTCGGCAGGACAGCACCAATCTTTAGATAATTTTCTGGTATCAAGCTCGCTGAGCTGGTGGTGGTTCGCTGCGCGCCGGCACATACAGGCTGCAAGCGAGCATTTGACGCGCCCGATGCCCCCTAGCTGCGAGAAACCGAGAAAAGAAGTCGCTATATTTACAACTGGTCACGGTCTCCCGGGGTGGCCGACCAATTCGGAGCTTCACATGGATAGCGAGACTTCACTTAGTTTCTTCGAACTGACCCGCCGGCTGAATGCCATGCCGGAATTTGAAGCTTCGACGCCCGCGTCGCAACGGCGTGCAAAGCTTGGATTCGCCCTGTCGATTGCCGCATTCTGCGCTGCGTTCTTGATAACGCGAATCGATATTCCAGCAGCGGTCCAGATCGTAGCGCTGTATGCATTGCTAGCCGCTGAGATCGTTGGCATCTGCATCAATATATGGAGCTCACGGAGCGAGTTCTATGACTTGCGTGAACCACTGAACAACTTTGCTCGTCAGCTGGATCATGACTTTCCTCATCATTATGAGTTAGTCGACTGGCTCGCACGCCAACCCACTCGCCTTTTGGAGCGCCATGCGTCGATGGCCCAATTCCGGCGTGAACGCTTCAATCAGAAACTTCCGTTGGTGGCTGGCAACATGCCCACTCTCGGACTCCTTCCCGTCGTAGTGGCGATTTACCTTCAGGCGCGCGAGTATGCGGCGAGCCGCCACCTGAGTTGGATAGATTTTCTGGCGGGTCTCATCATTGCTTTGATATACGCCTTGACATGGATGCTAGCTCTTATGAAGAGCCGTCTCGATGCCATGGATATGTATTTGAGGATTGCGCTGGATCGGAAGAGATCTGATCAATCGACTGGTCATAGCTCAGTGCTCCCCGTTCGATGAAGGGAAGCGCATATGCTTCTGTTAAGAACGTTGAAGACCGGATCACCCAAATTCCGCTAACGTCTACCTACCCTGTCGCGACTACTGTCCCCAAGTCAGCATTACGTCCAGTGTCGACAGCAGGTTGATTCGCCACGCTATGGAAGATCGTGTCGCTCACTTTCGAGCAGAGCTACTCCCCTCTTGCCCATAGCAGGACGTCGCCATGCCATGACGGAGTTGAAGCTGCGACGTGCGAGGTCAGGATTCGCCCTATCGACCCTCACATTCTGGGTCGCCTTCCTGATAACGCGAATTGACATTCCAGAGCTCGCCCGGTTCGTAGCGCTGCATGCATTGTTAGCCACCGAGGTCGCCGGCATCTGCACCAATATATAGATCTACGGACCGACTTCCATGACTTTCGTGAACCATTGAATAATTTCGCTAGTCGAAAGGATCGCGACTCGCATCATTATTATTTTTAATCACCTGGCTTGAACGCTAACCGTATCGTCTTTTTTTGGAGCGCCACGCATCCATGGCTCAATTTCGGCATTGACGCCTTCAAGGATCCCGTAATTCGTAGCGCAACAAGATACCGGCCAGGGAAAGCGCGTGGATCCGAAGCCTATACGCATATTCGGCAAGCACCAGTTCAAGCGCCCCTAGTAGGCTCCTAAAAGGATCTAATCGCGCAAAGGGCACAGTGCTCGCCTGAATCGTGCCGGACCTCGCATGTCGCCTCATAGAATAGCCAAACATGTCTCGATAGACAGGGGAAGCAGACCGGACCTAAGGCGACGAGCGAAGCAAAGGTTACGAGCGAATCAGGTCAATCGACCGCTGACAGATGCAATCTCTGGGGGATCACAATGAAATTCTATGCGCGCTTACGAGACAAGCGAAAGGATGACGATGCGCTTCAAGAGTGCATCGAAGAAGTAGTGAACAAATTGGATGAGCCGAGCTCGCCGGATCGACCAGGGATGCTTCTCGGCCGAATTCAATCGGGGAAGACGAAGGCATTTCTTGGAATTATTGCGCGCTCCTTTGACCGTGGTTATGACATAGCAATCGTTATGACCAAGGGGACCCGAACCCTAGCGAATCAAACAGTAAAGCGGATTAATAACGACTTTCGAGAGTTTGTGAATGACGACGAGGTCCTCGTATTTGACATCATGAGTCCCCCGGATCTGTTAACGCGAGCAGAACTTAAGAGAAAAATTGTTATCGTCGCAAAAAAGGAAGCGAACAACCTCGAAAGAATTCAGACGCTTTTCGCGGACATCCATCCGGAGCTCTCAGATCGGCGTGTGTTACTCGTCGATGATGAGGCCGACCTTGCTAGCATCCGATTCACGCGTAGTCGAGGATCAAGGAGTACAGAACAGGGAGTCATTGCCGGACAAATCGATACGCTTCGCCGAACGATCGGACGGATCTCGTTCTTGCAGGTAACCGCGACTCCCTACGCGCTCTACTTGCAGCCCGAGACCTACGAAGACGTGAACGGCCGAACTCGGGAAGGCGATGTCTTCTATCCCAAGCGACCTGCATTCACGGTACTCCTTCCAATTCACGACGCGTATGTCGGAGGCGACGACTATTTCGGTGGCCATGGCCCAGGCGACCCTCGACATTATCTCTATGTCGAGGCAGGCGAACGGGAGCAGGACGCACTTCGTACAGCTGACCGTCGATCGATTCATGAAGATCGGCTGTGGACCACGCCCAACGTCAAAACTCTGCGGCTAAGTCTTGCAACGTTCATTCTCGCTGTTTCGATCAGGAGATTGCAGCAGACCTCCCTGGACCAGCGACAGCGCAAGTACGCCATGATTATCCACAATGACACAAAGCGGTCCGCACATGAGTGGCAGTCTGGCATAGTTCGCAACTTGGTTTCGGCATTCGAGAAGGCAGCTCATAACCACGACTCCCATCTCGATGAGATCTTTGATCAGTCTTTCAGCAATCTCGAACTTTCCTTAGGGGCTACTGGCGAAACTTTTCCGAGTCGGTCAGCGGCGAAGAAGGCTTTCCTTAAGATCATTTCCGAAGGCGAGATCAACATTCAGACTGTTAACTCCGACTCTCAACTTGAGGCATTGCTCGATCCAGAGACCGCCGAGCTTAAGCTTCGAACACAAGCAAACATCTTCATCGGCGGAAACATCCTTGACCGTGGAGTTACAGTTCCAAATCTTCTCGCCTTCTACTACGGCCGAAATCCTAGACAGATGCAGGCGGACACAGTACTTCAACATTCGCGGATGTACGGAGCTCGCCCAAGGGCGGACCTAGCCGTCACGCGGTTCTACACATCGCGAGCAGTGTATGAGCGACTCAGCCGAGTATTCGACCTCGAATCAGCGCTTCGCGACGCGTTCGAGAATGGATCACATGACTACGGTGTCGTCTTCATCCAGAGCTCTCAGACTGGAGGCATACGCCCCTGCGCCCCCGGCAAAGTTGCAGTGAGTAACGTCGTGTCACTAAAGGCGAGTGGAATGCTGCTTCCGACAAATTTCAATACGCTTTCCTCCACAAACATGCGGCCCGCAATGAGGAAAATTGAGACATTAATTCCCGAAGGTCCAGATGGGGAGTTCATTTCTATCTCGCTGCCACGGGCTCTAGAACTGATTGAGGCAATAAGCCACACCCTTCCGATTGATACCGGCTTCGATTTCGAGTGGGGCGCAATGTCTGGCCTTCTAACGCACTACAGCCGTGACTCGCAAGACACCGTAGAGATGCTTGTACAACGAGGCCGCCGACTCGACAAGAGCAACTCCGGTGACCGCTCGGGCGTATCCATCCTCGGCACGGCTGAACTACGCGACAAAGTGAGATCGCACGGGCGGCGCGCCCCTGCGCTAATCCTTCTTTTGCAGGAAGGAGGTGAACCCCTAGGCTGGAAAGCTGGACCATTCTGGTGGCCGATACTCGCAGCACCGCCGGGAGCTCCTGCTTGCGTGTTTGCAACCAAGGAAGCTGCCGACTAGCGAGAGCTAATGCCTTGTGGAGCGTCCAGATACCGTTTGGACGCTCTCGCTCGCACTCCAAAGCATTGCTTTACTAAGCCCCAATTCAGCTGACGCGCCAGGCAACTCAATGCGACGCAACGCCGAATGTGGAACCTAGGGAAACTCTGCCAATCTCTACAATGCTTCCCTAGCTGGCTCACATGCAGATTTGATCCATCCGATTTTATGGAAGGAACCGAAATGCGTCCAGGAATGCCTTTGCATCCCTCTCAATGTCCTCGGCGGACTCTTCTCTAACGCCAAGCTTCGAAACCCACGGCCTGCCCGGATGAAGAACATCCCAGCGGGAACGCTTTCCTTTATGTCGACCACTGCCGGGATCATGATTGCCGAATCCGTCGATAAGCTTGTTCCAGAGTGGGCCGTACCTAGAAATTACCAGCGACTCGCCCAATGGAATCCATACGTCATCCAGCACGAGATAACGACACGAAAAGTCCTCAACTCGAAGGTTCTCGGCGGCGCGGATACTTTCTGCGTGCTCAATCAATCTCTTGTAGAGCACGGAGCCAGCGATGGCATCGAGTTCGCCGCCACGGCGCGCGCCCTTCGGCACAGCTTTACCAACGTAAATAGGTACGCCCGGGTCGCCTTCTTCCACCCGTGCCAAGGCCTCGTATGATGCAAATTCGCCCCGGTAGTAGATCGCATATATCCCCGCTCCGGTAAATGACTTGAGCGATGATAGGGGCTGGGACGGCTGCGATAGGAGCGCACCGACAATGCTGGCGCCTAGATTTCGCTTGTCTAACGGATTGAAGGGAACAACCGTAGCTGTCATGCAACATTCCAACGCAATGGAATTGTTCGACTTAGCTCAGCAGCTTCAGCCGAGAGAAGAGAATGAGCAACGCTGGCAGCAACCTGCCTTGCCAAAACAACTGGCACCGCATTGCCCAATTGGCGCATGGTTTCGCTCCATGCCCCATGGAACATGAATCCATCTGGAAATGTCTGAAGGCGGGCGCTTTCGCGGACAGTAAAGTAGCGAACGCTACCATCTTCCTTGACAAGCATATTCTCCCCGCCGGGAACACCATGCCCACCAGCTTTCAGTGTCTTCGCTGGAAGATCGAGGGGACTTCCCGTATGCCCAGGATAAGTTCGAGCGCCGGGCTGGAAGACATGGTTACTGAATTTATGAGCGCGCCTGGACTCGGGATCGGGTAGACCAACAAGCGCGTCGCGAACAGTACGCCATGGCTGCAACGTCACTAATTGCGCTTGCCTCAACTTCTTGACGCGGTTCTCGTACTTAGCCGGACATTGAGGACGGCGAGCTCTAGCGATTGCGTGCCTATCCCAATACTCGCCAGTTATCCATTGAGAGGCGAGAAGTGCGTTGAAGTCATGCGTAGCATCGGGAAACGACCACTGAACATCAAGGTCAGACCGGAATCCGACCATGAAGACTCGCTCACGCTTTTGTGGAACGCCATAGTCCGCGGCGTTAACTAGCGTGGGAACAACCCTATACGACAGGTCATCCCCACGAATCCGCCCACGGGTGTGTCGAACTTGCAGCCTCATTAGGTGGTCGTACCAGCTTTCATTACGCCGGCTGACCACATTTGGGTACGCCAGCTGCAAGAGTATGTACTGGTAGTAGTTGGCAAACGCCGAGCGCGTAAGACCTTTAACATTCTCTACGATAAATGCCTTCGGGCGAAGTTTGCGCACTATGTCGACGGTAGCCGGAAACATATCGCGATTGTCATCATGCGCGAGATGCTTGCCGCCCATGGAGAACGGCTGGCAAGGAGGCCCCCCAGCAAGGAGAGCAACTTCTTCGTTGAACTCGCTCCAATCCACATGCCGAACGTCCCCTTCGTGGACATTCCAATTGCGAACTAGCGGGTAATCGCGCGAGGCGTTTTGACGCAGCGTGTCACAGGCCCATTTGTCCCATTCGACAACCTTCAAGGCATCGAAACCTGCCAACTCGCAGCCCATCGCGAGTCCACCGGCACCGGCAAAAAGCTCCACCGAATTCATTGTATCTCCGAATCGTTCAGAAACGTCAGCAGTTGAGCGCGGAGCGCGCCTAAGTCAGACAGCTCACATTCCCACACAACGAGTACATGCCACCCTGCCTCGCGGAGGGCCTTTTCATTCGCCATATCACGCTTGCGATTAGCGTTCAACTTCGGAAGCCAAAAGTCCAGCCGCGAGCGGGGCAATCGAGCTAGCGAACATGCATCGTGACGATGCCAAAAGCAGCCATGGATAAAGATGAGCTTTCGGCGCGACCTAAAGACGATGTCGGGTCGACCGGGTAGGTCTCTCGCGTGCAGCCTGTACCTAAATCCCATCCCATGAAGCAACCGTCGTACAAGCATCTCCGGCCGTGTATCCACGGAACGAACACGACTCATTCGTTCGCTGCGCTGAGCCTTCGAAAGAGTATCCATTCGTTGCCTACTTAGCTGGTGTCAGTGCTGCACAGTCGGCACCACCTCACCTCACCCGCACTTCGAATACCCACAATTCAAACAAGTCTGGCACCCATCCATCAACACCAGCGCCTGCGTATTGCACTTCACGCACAGCGTGGCGCCAGGCGGGAAGCCGGAGGCTTCGGTGGAGGCTGAGGCGGACTGGCTTTCGCCGGCGGAGCCGGCTCCCACAGGAGCGGCGGACTTGGCGGCGGGCTTCGCGTTCGCGTTTTCGTAGGCGGCGCGCTTTTCCGCGATGAGCTGGCGGGTGGCGTCGCTCATTTCGGGGTCGTGGATCAGGCCGATCGACTTCATGTGCTGTTCGATCACGCCGCCGATCTCGGCCACGATGCTGGGCATGTAGATGCCGCCGGCCTTGAAGTAGCCGCCGCGCGGGTCGAAGACGGCCTTGAGCTCTTCGACGATGAAGGTCACGTCGCCACCCTTGCGGAAGACGGCGGACAGGATTCGGGTGAGCGCCACGATCCACTGGAAGTGGTCCATGTTCTTCGAGTTGATGAAGAGCTCGAAGGGACGGCGCTGCTCGTGCTGGGTACCGGCGTTCAGGACGATGTCGTTGATCGTCACGTACAGCGCGTGCTCGAAGAGCGGCGACTTGATCTTGTACGTATTGCCGACGAGGGTCTCCGGTCGCTCCAGGCTTTCGTGCATCTGGATGACTTCGGCCACGGGCGCGGCTTCTTTCACCGGCGACGGGGCGGGGGCCGGGCTGGCCTTGTCCTCGGGCTTAACGACGTTGTAGCCCTTGATCTTCTTTTCGATCTTGATCGCCATGACTTTTCTCTCTTGGATATCCGGCCCGGCGCGTACGCCGGGCCGGATGGGTACTACTTACTTACGACGGCCACGGCCGGCGCTCTTGCGCGCCGACGTCCGGCCGGTCTTGCTGGCAGTGGACCTCTTTACCGCCTTGGAGGCGGCTTTCTTACCGACAGCCTTGCGGGCGGTCGTCTTGCCGGCGGCCTTGCGGACCGTCTTCTTCGTAGCCTTCCTGGCGACGCGGCCGGTGGTCTTGCGACCGGCTGTCTTCTTCGCCACGCCCTTGCGGGCCGTCTTCTTGACGGCGACCTTGCGGCCGGCCGACTTCTTCACCGCGGCCTTGCGGCCCGCCTTCTTTGCGGCGACCTTGCGGGCCGGCGCCTTCTTGACGGCTTTCCTGGCGGCCTTCTTCGTCGCCTTCTTCGTCGCCTTCTTCGCGGCGACCTTCTTCACCGGTGCCTTCTTGGCCGCCTTTTTCGCAGCAGCCTTCTTCGCCGGCGCCTTCTTGGCCGAAGCCTTCTTGGCGGCCGACTTCTTCACCGTGGCCTTCTTAGCCGCCGACTTCTTGGCGACCGACTTCTTCGCGGCAGCCTTCTTGGCCGAAGCCTTCTTCGGCGCAGCCTTCTTCGCAGCCGCCTTCTTCGTGGCCTTCTTGGCAGCCTTCTTCGCCGGGGCCGGAGCGGCCGGCTCTTCAGCCACGGCCTTCTTCGCCGGAGCCTTGCGAACCGCCTTCGTGGCCTTGGCCGCGGGCTTGCTGGTGGCGTCGGTGGACGGGGTCTCGCTGATCGGGGCCGGAGCCTCGATCACCTTCTTGGCGACCGGCTTGCGCTTGACGACTTTCTTGGCGACGACCGGTGCAGCTGGCGTCACGGGAGCGGCGACTTCCGTCTCCGCTGCCGGCGTGCTGTCGGTATCGATGGTGTCGATCGAGGGCAGTTCACCCTCGACGATCTGGTTTTCACTCGACATACGTATTCCCTCTCCGCGGGGTCAGAACTTGCCGTAATAGCCTTCCTTCAAGGCATCGAAGAGGTTCGCGGCGGTGTGCATTTCACCGTCGTACTCGACCTCGTCGTTGCCTTTCAGTTCGACAACGCTACCGTCTTCCAATTCGAAGCGATAGAGGGTGTTCTCAAGGTCGGTTTCCTTGACCAGCACACCCTGGAACGCGGCGGGGTTGAACCGGAAGGTGGTGCAGCCCTTCAGACCCTGCTTGTACGCGTAGAAATAGATGTCCTTGAAGTCTTCGTACGGGTAGTCCGTGGGGACGTTGGCGGTCTTGGAAATGGAGGAGTCGATCCACTTCTGCGAGGCCGCCTGGATGTCCACGTGCTCCTTCGGGCTGATGTCGTCGGCCGAGACGAAGTAATCCGGCAGGCGGGTCTTCGGGTCCTCGGAGAACGGCAGGGCGTCGCCGTTGATGAAGGCACGGTAGGCCAGCAGCTCGTAGCTGAAGACCTCGACCTTCTCCTTCGACTTCTTGCCCTCGCGGATCACGTTGCGCGAGTAATGGTGCGCGAAGCTGGGCTCGATGCCGTTGGAGGCATTGTTGGCCAGGCTCAGCGAGATGGTGCCGGTGGGGGCGATGGACGAGTGGTGGGTGAAGCGCGCACCGGTCTCGGCCAGGGCCTCGACCAGGTTCGGGGCCACCTCGGCCACGCGCTGCATGTAGCGCGAGTACTTCGCGTGCAGCACGCTGCCCTTGATGGTCTGGCCGACCTTCCAGCCGTCCTTCACCATCTCCGGGCGCTTGCGCAGCATGTCGCCGGTGACTTCGTAGTCGCGGGCCAGGACGGGCGCCGGGCCCTTTTCCTTGGCCAGGTCCAGCGCCACTTCCCAACCGGCCACGGCCATCTCGCGGGAGACTTCTTCCGTGAAGGCCACGGCGTCGGACGCGCCGTAGCGCATCTTCAGCATGGTGAGGGTGGAACCCAGGCCGAGGAAGCCCATGCCGTGGCGGCGCTTGGACATGATCTCCTCGCGCTGCTGCGGCAACGGCAGGCCGTTGATCTCCACCACGTTGTCGAGCATGCGGGTGAACACGCGCACCACTTCGCGGTACTCGTCCCAGTCGAAGCGGGCCTTCGGGCCGAACGGGTCGCGCACGAAGGTGGTGAGGTTCACCGAGCCCAGCAGGCACGAGCCGTACGGCGGCAGGGGCTGCTCGCCGCAGGGGTTGGTGGCGCGGATGTGCTCGCACCACCAGTTGTTGTTCATCTCGTTGACGCGGTCGATGAGGATGAAACCCGGCTCGGCGTAGTCGTACGTCGAGACCATGATCATGTCCCACAGGTGCCGCGCACGGATGTGGCCGTAGATCTTGCAGGCCACCAGGCCGTCGTCACGGGTGACGTAGTTTTCCTTGGTGGGCCACTCGCGCCAGATGACCTTGGCCGGATCGGTCAGGTCGATCTCGTGCTGTTCCTTCACGTGCACCGGGAAGACCGTGGGCCAGTCCTGGTCGTTCTCCACCGCGTCCATGAAGCCGTCGGTGATCAGCAGCGACAAGTTGAACTGGCGCAGGCGGCCATCCTCGCGCTTGGCGCGGATGAATTCCTTGGCGTCCGGGTGGGCGATGTCGAAGGTGCCCATCTGCGCGCCGCGGCGGCCGCCGGCGGACGAGACGGTGAAGCACATCTTGTCGTAGATATCCATGAACGACAGCGGGCCCGAGGTGTGGGCACCGGCGCCGGACACGTAGGCGCCGCGCGGACGCAGCGTCGAGAATTCATAGCCGATGCCGCAGCCGGCCTTCAGCGTGAGGCCCGCCTCGTGCACCTTCTCCAGGATGTCGTCCATCGAATCGAGGATGGTGCCCGACACGGTGCAGTTGATCGTCGAGGTGGCGGGCTTGTGCTCCAGCGCACCGGCGTTGGACGTGATGCGGCCAGCGGGGATCGCCCCGCGGCGCAGGGCCCAGAGGAATCGCTCGTACCAGTGGTGGCGCAGTTCGTCGGTGGCTTCCACGTCCGACAGGGCGCGCGCGACGCGCTTGTAGGTCTCGTCCACCGAGCCGTCGACGGGCTCGCCCGACTTGGCCTTCAGGCGGTACTTCTTGTCCCAGATGTCGTACGAGGCGGGCTGAAGCGGAATCGCCGCGGTCTCAAGCCCCATGGCTTGCGCACGTGCAGTGCTCATGTATGTCGTCCTCGAGTCTCGGCCCTTGTAGGCCTTCTTATAGGTATGCGATGGCGCAACCTGCCGGTGCCCCTCCCCCCGGAGGTCTCACCGACCATCCTTGTACCCTCGCCGGCTCCGAAAAGCCTTTGCCGACGATGGTTTGACGCTTGTACCTGACGATCCGCAGCACCAGCACTTGGTAGATAGCGAACTTCGGAACACAAGATGTTGTGGTTGCGGCCGGAGTGAACCTTAAACCCGGAGGGTGTCGATGTAAAGTGTCGGCGAAGGCAATCTCAAGGATTGAAACCCGGGGGCGCGGTTGTGGTCGAATGCCCCCGAGAACGTGCCCGGAGCACACCAGACAAGGAGCTTTTCAATGCCTGCCAGCAGTTACCGGCGAACCACTTTGTTCACCCTCGGCGCCGCCCTGGCCTTGAGCCTGGCCTCGCCCGCGTTCGCTTCCCTGCCGCCATCCGTCGATGGCCAGCCGATACCTTCGTTGGCACCGATGCTGGCCAAGGTTACGCCCGCGGTGGTGAACATCTCGACGAAGACGCACGTGCGCGCACGCGATCCCTACTTCGACGATCCGCTGTTTCGCCAGTTGTTCGGCAACCAGGGGTTCCAGCGCGAGCGCGTGGAGCAGAGCCTGGGCTCGGGCGTGGTCATCGACGCGGCCAAGGGCTACGTGCTGACCAACAACCATGTCGTGGGCGGCGCGGACGACATCACGGTGACCCTGCAGGACGGCCGCGACTTCAAGGCGAAACTGCTCGGCAGCGATCCGGACACCGACGTGGCGGTGCTGCAGATTCCCGCCGACCGCTTGCAGGCCCTGCCGATCGCCGAGTCCTCGCAACTGCGCGTGGGCGATTTCGTCGTGGCCGTGGGCGATCCGTTCGGGCTCGGGCAGACGGCCACTTCGGGCATGGTCTCGGCGCTGGGCCGTTCGGGCCTGGGCAAGGGTTTCCAGAACTTCATCCAGACCGACGCCTCGATCAATCCCGGCAATTCCGGCGGCGCGCTGGTGAACCTGCGCGGCGAGCTGGTCGGCATCAACTCGATGATCTTCACGCCCTCGGGCGGCAACGTGGGCATCGGCTTCGCCATCCCCACCGACCTCGCCACCGGCGTGATGAAGCAGTTGCTGGCCTACGGCAAGGTGCGCCGCGGCAACCTCGGCATCGAGGTGCAGGACATCACGCCGCGCATCGCCCAGGCGCTGAACCTGAAGGACACCAATGGCGCGGTGGTCACCCGGATCAACGACGGCTCGCCGGCCGAGGGCGCGGGCGTGCAGGTCGGCGACGTGCTGACCGCGGTCGATGGCAAGCCGGTGCGCGCGGCGCAGGATGTGCGCAATGCGGAGGGCCTGCTGCCCCTGGGCGCGAAAGTGAAGCTCACGGTGAAGCGAGACGGCGCCACGCAGGATGTGCAGGCGACCATCGCGGCGGTGAAGCTCGCCACGCTGGACGGCGCGAAGGTGGATACGCGTCTGGCGGGGGTCACGCTGAGCGATCTCACGCCGGAGCAGAAAGCGCAGGGCTTGTATGGCGTGGCGTTGAGCAGCGTGCGGCGCGGGTCGGCGGCGGCTTCGGCGGGGCTGCAGGACGGGGATATCGTGATCGGGATCGCGCAGCGGCGGGTGGCGGGGGTGAAGAGCCTGCCGACCACGGGGTCGTTGGGTGGGCGGCAGTTGTTGCTGACTGTCGTGCGGGAGGATGCGGTGTATTACGTGGTGTTGTGAGGGCATCGCCGCTGAAGCGGCTCCCACAAGGGCAGCGGCTCTGCGATCGCCGCTTGAGCGGCGACCTGTCTCTTATACACATCT
>NZ_JBPGXU010000058.1:0-25933 GCF_056755675.1 Luteibacter sp. KNZ12-1A
CCCCCCCCCCCCCCCCCCCCCCCCCCCCCCCCCCCCCCCTTTTTTTTTTCACAGATGTGTATAAGAGACAGGGTGGGAGCCGACCCTGTCGGCGATGCTCTCAGTCGAGCGCCTTCGTCTTATGCTTGTAAGCACACAAGTCGACGATCGGACAGACAGGGCACTCCGGTTTCCGCGCCTTGCACACGTAGCGCCCATGCAGGATCAGCCAGTGGTGCGCGTCCTGGATGAACTCCTTCGGGATCACCTTGACCAGCTTGTCCTCGACCTTGCGCACGTCCGGTCCCGGGGCGAGGCCCGTGCGATTGGCGACACGGAAGATATGCGTGTCCACCGCCAGGGTCGGCTCGCCGAAGGCGGTGTTCAGCACGACATTGGCCGTCTTCCGACCGACACCGGGCAGTTCCTCCAGCGCTTCGCGTGAGCGCGGCACCTCGCCCGCATAACGGTCGACGAGGATCTGGCTCATGGCGATGAGGTTCTTCGCCTTGTTGTTGTAGAGGCCGATGGTGCTGATGTAGCCCTTCAACTTCTCCAGGCCGAGGTCGAGGATCTTCTGCGGCGTGTTCGCCACGGGAAACAGCTTGCGCGTGGCCTTGTTCACGCCGACATCGGTGGCCTGGGCGGACAACGCCACGGCCGTCAGCAGTTCGAAGGGGGTGGTGTATTCCAGTTCGGTCTTGGGGTGTGGATTCAGCTCGCGCAGGCGGCTGAACATCTCGATCACGTCGGCCTTCTTCACGGATGATCCTTTTTCTTCGCCTTGGCCCGGGCCAGGGCCTCCAGCACGGGATTTCGCGTCGTGGCCGCGGCGACGTCCGCCTTGCTCGCGGCGAGCTTGCGTTCGCGCGCATCGCGTTCGCGGGCGAGCCGACGTTCGCGGTGCTGGAAGCGCGAGCGCGCCGCGTCCGCATGCGCGCGGTCGTCCACCTGGGCCAGTGGCATCGGGTCGAGCGTGATGCAGTCCACCGGGCAGGCGGGCACGCACAGTTCGCAGCCGGTACAGAGATCGGCGATCACCGTGTGCATCATTTTCGACGATCCGACGATGGCGTCGACGGGGCACACCTGGATGCATTTCGTGCAACCGATGCAGTCGGCTTCGACGATGCGTGCCAGCGTGCGTGGTTTCTCCACGCCATGCGTGGGATCGAGCGGAACGACCGGGCGGTCGAGCAGGGCGGCGAGCCGCGCGATACCGGCGGTGCCACCCGGCGGGCAGCGATCGATACCGGCATCGCCGGCGGCGATCGCTTCCGCATAGGGGCGGCAGCCGTGGAAACCGCATTGCTCGCACTGCGTCTGCGGCAGCAGGTCGTCGATCCGGTCGGCGAGCGATGGCGTCATGGCTGGCGCGTGCCGATGCGGAGGGTCGTCAGCGGACGGTGGCGCCCGGCGCCGCGCCCTGATCGGCATCGAGCAGGAACAGGTCCGCGCCGCCATCACCGGCGGAGAGGATCATGCCCTCGGACAAGCCGAAGCGCATCTTGCGCGGCGCCAGGTTGGCGATGAAGACCACGTTGCGGCCGACGAGTTTTTCGGGCTCGGCATAGGCGGCGCGGATGCCGGAGAAAATCTGGCGCTTGCCCAGCGGGCCGGCATCGAGCTCGAAACGCAGCAACTTGTCCGAGCCTTCGACGAACTCGCAGGCCAGCACCTTGCCGACACGCAGGTCGAGCTTGGCGAAGTCGTCGATGGAAATGGTGGCGTTCGCGGCGGCGTCGGTCATCGGTTTCGGTGCTTCCGTGGTTTTCTTGGCGGGTTTGGCGACCGCGGTGACGGCCTTGGCTTGTTCCGCGGGCGAGAAGGATTCTTTCGAGGCCTCGATCATCGCCTCGATCTTCTTCGGGTCGAGGCGGCCGAACAGCGGCGAAAAGGCATTGACGGTATGGCCGGACAACTCGCGGCGCGCGTCGGCGAAGTTGGCGATGGGCGCGCCGAGGAAGGCTTCCGCCGCCCCGACGGTGACCGGCAGGATCGGCTTGAGCAGGCCGGACAGCAGGCGGAACGCGTTGATGGCGAACGAGCAGACCTGCTGCAGTTCGTCGCGACGCGATTCGTCGCGGGCGATGACCCAGGGTGCCTTGGCGGCGATGTAGCCATTCACGGCGTCGGCCATGGCGACGAAGCGGCGCGATACTTCCGCGAATTCATCCGCCTCGTAGACCGCTTCGATACCGTCGTACTGCGCGAGCAGGTCGCGCCACAGCACCGTGGCCTCATCGTCGAAGCGATCGGCGAGCGTGCCGCCGAAGTGGGTGTGCAGGAAGCCGGCCGTGCGGCTGGCGATGTTCGCCCACTTGCCGACGAGGTGCGAGTTGACCCGTTCCTCGAACGATTTCAGGTCGAGGTCGACGTCCACCGGCTGCGGGCCGAGCATCGTCGCGAAGTAGTAACGCAGGGCCTCGGGGTCGAGCCCCGTGTCGAGGTAGGTGCGGGCCTGGATGAAGGTGCCGCGCGACTTGGACATCTTCGCGCCGTTCACCGTCAGGTATCCGTTCACGTGCAACGCCGTGGGCGTGCGCATGCCGGCACCGTGCAACATCGCCGGCCAGAACAGGCCGTGGAAGTTGATGATGTCCTTGCCCAGGAAGTGGTGCATCTCGGCGGTGCTGTCGGCACCGAGGAAATCGTCGAAGCGCAGGCCCGTCCGCTCGCAAAGCGCCTTGAACGAGGCGAGGTAGCCGACCGGGGCGTCGAGCCAGACATAGAAGAACTTGCCCGGTGCGTCGGGGATGGGAAAGCCGAAATAGGGCGCGTCGCGCGAGATGTCCCAATCGCGCAATCCGCCGTCGAGCCATTCGGCGAGTTTCGCCGTCACGCCACTGTTCGCCACCGGCTTGCCACCGGTGAACTTGCCGTCGAACCAGTCGCGCAGCAGGGTCTCGAACTTGCCCAGCTCGAAGAAGTAGTGCTCCGAATCGCGCAGGATCGGCGTCGCGCCGGACATCACGGAATAGGGGGAGATGAGGTCCGTGGGCGCGTAGGTGGCGCCGCAGTTCTCGCAGTTGTCGCCGTACTGGTCGGGCGTGCCGCAGTTGGGGCAGGTGCCCTTGATGTAGCGGTCCGGCAGGAACATGTCGCGCTCGGGATCGTACAGCTGCTGGATGTCGCGACGGGCGATGTAGCCGCCGTCGCGCAGGCGCGTGTAGATGGCCGTCGCGAGATCCTGGTTCTCCGGCGAATGCGTGGTGTGGTACTGGTCGTAGCTGAAGTGAAAGTCGGTGAAGTCGGCTTCATGGCCGGCGCGGATGCCGGCGATGTAGTCTTCCGGAGACTTCCCGACCTTTTCCGCGGCCAGCATGATCGGCGTGCCGTGGGCGTCCTCGCCGGCGACGTACCAGACCTCGTTGCCCTGCATTCGCTGCGCGCGCGCCCAGATATCGGCCTGGATGTAGCCGAGCATGTGGCCGAGGTGGAGCGGGCCATTGGCATAGGGAAGCGCGTTGGTGACGAGGATGCGACGGGCCATGGGGATCGGGTCGGCTGCGGGACCCGGGATTATGGCATGCGAGCTTCTGTCCTGGCCCCGCGGGCCGTGGCGGTGGCTGCTACGATTCGTCCTCCTTCCCAGCCAAGGCCGCCTGCATGACCCGTCCCGTCCGTCTCGCCATCAGCGGCGCTTCCGGCCGCATGGGGCTCGCGCTGCTCGGGCTCGTGCGTGAGGACGAACGGTTCGAGCTCGCCCGGGCCATCGTCTCTGCCGGCTCGCCGCGACTCGGCAAGGCCGTCCATGGCGATCTTTCCGCGTTGCGCTTCACCGACTGGACCGACGCCGCCGGTGTCGACGTCGTCGTCGACTTCAGCGGACCGGAAGGCCTCGCGGCGGCGCTCGATCATTGCGAGGAAAGCGGCGCTGCGCTGGTCACCGGCACGACCGGGCTTTCCGACGCGCTGGAAGATCGCCTGGCGAAGGCGGCCGATCGCATCGCCGTCCTTCGCGCCGCCAATTTCAGCCTCGGCGTGGCCGTGCTCACGCGCCTCCTGCGGGAAGCCGCGGCAGCCTTGCCCGGATGGGACCTCGACATCGTCGAAGCCCACCACAACCGCAAGGAAGACGCCCCCTCCGGCACCGCGCTGGCGCTCGGCCATGCCGCCGCCGCGGGGCGTGGCGCCACCCTCGAAGAACTGGCCGTCTATTCGCGCGAAGGCCGGCCGGGGGCGCGCAAGGCCGGCACGATCGGCTTCGCCGTCGTTCGCGGCGGCGACATCGTCGGCGAGCACCAGGCCTTGCTGATGGGGCAGGGCGAGCGCATCGAGCTCGGCCACCGCGCGACCGATCGTTCGATCTTCGCGCGCGGGGCCCTCGAGGCCGCCGCATGGATCGCCGGCCGTGCGCCCGGCGCCTGGTCGATCGAAGACGTGATCGCCTCCAAAAGGGCTTGAGATCTCGAAGCCGTGTTAACATCCGCGCCGATGTCATTGGGGAGTAGCCATCCTCGTTCCCCCTGAGGAGTTCGCGTCAACAGACTTGGCGGTCCTTGCGACCCCATGGCGCGAACGGCAGCGACGCATGGAGAGTGCGTCGCCCGCCCGGCGAGACCTTTGGCCATCGACATGCTCACCCGGCCGGGCGAGCGGTGTCGTTGCGCCATCGGTTTTCTCGCGCTCGCCCGGCCTATAAGCGAAACATGCTGCTGACGTGCTTCCTGTTCCTGGTTTCCGCCGGGGCCATCTATTTCGCGTGCGAGTACTTCGTCAACGGCGTCGAATGGTTCGGGCGTAAGCTCAACCTCGGTTCGACCACGACCGGTACCGTGCTGGCCGCCTTCGGTACCGCCTTGCCGGAAAGCGCCGTGACCTTCGTCGCCGTGGTTTTCGGCAAGACGCCGGAGGCGCGCGACATCGGCGTCGGGGCGGCGCTCGGTGGCCCCCTGGTGTTGGCGACCATCGCCTATGCGGTGGTCGGATTCGCTTTATACGCAGGCCGTAAACGCCTGAAAAGGCCGGATACGCGGGTCCGGGTGGATAACCGGCGGCTGGCGCGCGACCAGTCGTGGTTCCTCGCGATCTTCGTCGTCAAGGTGGGCCTGGGCCTCGTCGCCTTCAGCTGGAAGCCGTGGCTGGGCGTGCTGTTCCTGCTGTCGTACGCGTTCTACGTGTGGCGTGAAATGCGCGACGACACCAGCGGGCCGGACGACGAGGAGCTGGAGCCGCTGACCTTCCGGCCGCACGAGGCTAACCCCGGCATGAGCTGGGTGATGTTGCAGACGGGGCTGGCCCTGGTGGTGATCGCCATCGCCTCGCGCACGTTCGTGTGGCAGCTGGAAGCGCTGGGCGCGTTCTTCCACCTGTCGCCGCATCTGGTCGCGCTGGTGTTGAGTCCGGTCGCCACCGAATTGCCCGAGACGGTGAATGCGCTGATCTGGGTGCGCCAGGGCAAGGAGCGGCTGGCGCTGGCGAACATCTCCGGGGCGATGATGATCCAGGCGACGATTCCCAGTTCGTTGGCGCTGTTCGCGACGCCGTGGCTGTTCGACACGCCGCTGATCGTGGCGGGCGTGATCACGGCCGTGGCGGTGGTGGCCTTGTGGGCGATGTTCCGCCGGGGAGCGGTGGAGGCGCGCTGGCTGATGCCGATCGGGGCGCTTTATGGGGTGTTCGCGCTGTTCGTGGGGTGGTATTTCGGGGTGCGTTGAGGGCGCCCGAATCGCCGACAGGCCCGGCTCTTGTGGGAGCCGGCTGTGTCGGCGATCCCGCGGCAGCGGGCATGTCTTCACGAGGCCCGTCGCCGCTGAAGCGGCTCCCACAAGTACCGTCCTGCGGTGTGCAGTCGAAGCCTGGTGGGAGCCGACCCTGTCGGCGATGGGGCCGCCTCAGTCCGGATGCGACGCGCTGCGGTCGCGGTCGGCGCCCATCTTGCGGTCGAGCTTGCCGAAGATCTTCTTGAACGCCCGCGAGAACTTGCCCCGCTTGGTCTTGCGGGTCTTTTCCTCTTCCGAGGTGAGCCACGCCACCTGGATCACCCGGCGCTCGCCCTCGTAGGGCAGGTGGCCGTGGAAGGAGTTCTCGGCCCGGCGGAACACGGCGAACTCTCCATACAGCGGCTTCAACTCCGGCGCGACCATATCGTCTATGTTATTGATCGAACGAAGGAAACGCAGGCAGCCGTCGCTGGTGTCCGGCCACATGGGATTGAGATAGATCAGGGCCGTGGCGATCTTCGACTTGCTGTCGGTGTGGATCGTGCCGTGGCGTCGGTTGAGCAGGCGGCAAAGGGTGACCAGGGTGGGGTAGTTCTCCAGGCCTTCGATGCCCAGGTGACGGCCGATGGCGGCGGAGAACGCCCGCGAGGTCATCTGTTCCACCAATTCGTTCACCGAGGGGCCGCAGTCGCTGGCGTCGTAGGGGAAGAACCCGGCGCTGCTGTACTGCGGGAAGTCGCGCTCCAGGTCGTTGCGCGCGTCGTCCGGGAGTTGTCCGTGGGCGATCATGAACGAAAACGGCTCGTGCCTGATGTCGGTGTCGGGACGTTCCAGGCGGGCGGGGTCGAGCAGCATGCGGGCGGGTCTCGGGTAGGTACCTCACGGGCATTGTATCGTGTCGGACCGCCGTCCCTGCGATATTCGGCCACGTGCCCGTTCATCGTTTGCCGGTGGACAGAAAGGCCTTTCACACCTATCATTCTTACCCGCCCTACGATTCCTTATCCCCAAGGCCCACGAGCCGCTTTTTGCTGGCTTGCGGGCTTTGCTGCACCTGAAGGCGGCCATCCCATGCGTACTCCTGCTCTGCTTGCTCTCGAAGACGGCAGCGTTTTTCACGGCCACGCGGTCGGTGCCCGCGGTGAGACGGTTGGCGAGGTGGTGTTCAACACCGCCATGACCGGTTATCAGGAAATCCTGACCGACCCGTCGTACTACCGCCAGATCGTCACGCTCACCTATCCCCATATCGGCAATACCGGCACGAACGACGTCGACGTCGAGGCCGACCGCGTCCACGCGGCCGGCATGATCGTGCGCGACGTGCCGCGCCTGGCCAGCAACTGGCGCAGCACCGAACCGCTGCCGCATTACCTCGCCCGCCACGGCGTGGTCGCGATCGCGGGCATCGACACGCGCCGGCTCACCCGCATCCTTCGCGAGAAGGGCGCGCTCAACGGCTGCATCGTCGCCGGCGAAGGCATCGACGTGGACGCTGCGGTCGCCAAGGCCAAGGCCTTCCCGGGCCTCAACGGCATGGACCTGGCCAAGGTGGTCAGCACCACCAGGACCTACCAGTGGAGCGAGGGCGTCTACGACCTCGACAAGCAGGCCTTCTACAACGCGCCGAAGAAGTACCGCGTGGTGGCCTTCGATTACGGCGTGAAGCAGAACATCCTGCGCCTGCTCGCCGGCCGCGGCTGCGACATCACCGTGGTTCCCGCGCAGACGCCGGCCGCGGAAGTGCTGGCGATGAACCCCGACGGCATCTTCCTCGCCAATGGCCCGGGCGACCCGGCCGCGTGCGACTACGCGATCGCCGCCACGCGCGAGATCCTCGAAACGAAGATTCCCTTGTTCGGTATCTGCCTGGGCCACCAGATCCTGGCGCTGGCGATCGGCGCGAAGACCTCGAAGATGAAGTTCGGCCACCACGGCGCGAACCACCCGGTGAAGGACCACGATTCGGGCCGCGTGCTGATCAGTTCCCAGAACCACGGCTTCGCGGTGGACCCGGATACCCTGCCGGCCAACGTGCGCATCACCCATACCTCGCTGTTCGACGGCTCCTTGCAGGGCTTCGCCCTGACGGACCGCCCGGCGTTCTGCTTCCAGGGCCACCCGGAAGCCAGCCCGGGCCCGGAGGACGTCGGCTACCTGTTCGACCAGTTCATCGCCTCGATGGAGCAGGGCAAGGCGACCAAGGCGTCCTGACGCCGTACCGCCGCCCGCTAGACCATCAGCCTTCGATTCGCGAGAGAAACCATGCCCAAGCGTTCAGACATCAAGACCATCCTCGTCATCGGCGCCGGCCCGATCGTCATCGGCCAGGCCTGCGAGTTCGACTACTCCGGCGCGCAGGCATGCAAGGCGCTGAAGGAAGAGGGTTACCGCGTCGTCCTGGTCAATTCGAACCCGGCGACGATCATGACCGACCCGGAGACGGCCCACGCCGTCTACATCGAGCCGATCAACTGGCAGACCGTCGAGCGCATCATCGCCAAGGAGCGCCCGGACGCCGTGCTGCCCACGATGGGTGGCCAGACCGGCCTCAACTGCGCGCTCGACCTCGCCGACAACGGCGTGCTGGAGAAGTACAACGTCGAGCTGATCGGCGCGTCGCGCGACGCCATCCGCATGGCGGAAGACCGCGACCTCTTCCGCAAGGCCATGGCCGAGATCGGCCTGGAATGCCCGAAGGCGGAAGTCGCCCGCTCGATGGAACAGGCGCTGGAAATCCAGACCACCGTCGGCTTCCCGACCATCATCCGCCCGAGCTTCACACTCGGCGGTTCGGGCGGCGGTATCGCCTATAACAAGGAAGAATTCGTCGAGATCGTCGGCCGCGGCCTCGAACTCTCGCCCGTGCACGAGGTGCTGGTCGAGGAGTCGGTGCTGGGCTGGAAGGAATTCGAGATGGAAGTGGTCCGCGACAAGGCGGACAACTGCATCATCGTCTGCTCGATCGAGAACTTCGATCCGATGGGCGTGCACACCGGCGATTCCATCACCGTGGCCCCCGCGCAGACCCTCACGGACAAGGAATACCAGCGCCTGCGCAACGCCTCCATCGCGGTGCTGCGCAAGATCGGCGTCGATACCGGCGGTTCCAACGTGCAGTTCGGCATCAACGCCGAGGATGGCCGCGTCGTGGTCATCGAGATGAACCCGCGCGTATCGCGTTCCTCGGCGCTGGCCTCCAAGGCCACCGGTTTCCCGATCGCCAAGGTCGCCGCGAAGCTCGCCGTCGGCTATACGCTCGACGAACTCAAGAACGACATCACCGGCGGTCTCACGCCGGCTTCGTTCGAGCCGTCGATCGATTACGTCGTCACCAAGATCCCGCGCTTCGCCTTCGAGAAGTTCCCGGCCGCCGACGCACGCCTCACCACCCAGATGAAGTCGGTGGGCGAGGTGATGGCGATGGGCCGCACCTTCCACGAGTCGATGCAGAAGGCCTTGCGTGGCCTGGAAATCGGCAAGACCGGACTGAACCCAACGGGACTGGACATCGGCAGCGAGGAAGGCTTCCAGATCCTCAAGCGCGAACTGCGCGAGCCGCGTCCGGACCGCGTCTTCCACGTGGCCGACGCCTTCCGCGCGGGCCTCTCGCTGGAAGAAGTGCACAACCTCACGCGCATCGATCCCTGGTTCCTCGCCGCGTTCGAGGACATCGTGATGACCGAGGGCGAGGTGCAGCGCCAGGGTCTCACCGCGCTCGACGAGCCGCGCATGCGCGAACTCAAGCGCATGGGTTTCTCCGATGCGCGCCTGGCCGAACTGGTCGGCACCGACGAGGCCGCCGTGCGCCACGTGCGCCGCACCCTGGGCGTACGCCCGGTGTACAAGCGCGTCGACTCCTGCGCCGCCGAATTCGCCACCACCACCGCGTACATGTATTCCACGTACGAGGAAGAATGCGAAGCGAACCCGACCGACAAGGACAAGATCATCGTCCTCGGCGGCGGTCCGAACCGCATCGGCCAGGGCATCGAGTTCGACTACTGCTGCGTGCACGCGGCGCTCGCCCTGCGCGAGGATGGTTTCGAGACCATCATGGTCAACTGCAACCCGGAGACCGTGTCCACCGACTACGACACGTCCGACCGCCTGTACTTCGAGCCGCTGACGCTGGAAGACGTGCTGGAGATCGTCGACCTCGAAAAACCCAAGGGCGTGATCGTGCAGTACGGCGGGCAGACGCCGCTGAAACTCGCGCGTGCGCTCGAAGCCGCCGGCGTGCCCGTGATCGGTACCTCCGCCGAGTCGATCGACCTGGCGGAAGACCGTGAGCGTTTCCAGCAGCTGATCACCAAGCTCGACCTCAAGCAGCCGCCGAACCGCACCGCGCGTAACGCCGACGAGGCGCTGGCCCTGGCTCGCGAGATCGGCTACCCGCTGGTCGTGCGCCCGAGCTACGTGCTCGGCGGCCGCGCCATGGAAATCGTCTACGCCGATGCCGACCTGTCGCGTTACATCCGCGACGCCGTGCAGGTATCCAACGATTCGCCGGTGCTGCTCGACCGCTTCCTCGACCACGCGGTGGAAGTGGACGTGGACATCGTCGCCGACGCCGAGGGCAATGTCCTGATCGGCGGCATCATGGAACACATCGAGGAAGCCGGCGTGCACTCGGGCGATTCCTCGTGCTCGCTGCCGCCGTATTCGCTCTCGCAGGAAGTGCAGGACGAGATGCGTCGCCAGGTCACCGAGCTGGCCCGTGAACTGAAGGTCATCGGCCTGATGAACACGCAGTTCGCCATCCAGGGTGACGACGTCTTCATCCTCGAAGTGAACCCGCGCGCCTCGCGCACGGTGCCTTTCGTCTGCAAGGCCACGGGCATGTCGCTGGCGAAGATCGCCGCGCGCGCCATGGCCGGCCGCACGCTCGCCGACCAGGGCGCGACGAAGGAGATCATTCCGTCGTATTACTCGGTGAAGGAGGCGATCTTCCCGTTCCTGAAGTTCCAGAACGTCGATCCGATCCTCGGTCCCGAGATGCGTTCCACGGGCGAGGTGATGGGTGTCGGCCGCAGCTTCGGCGCCGCCTTCGCACGCGGGCACGAGGCCGCCGGTATCAAGGCGCCGCCCAAGGGCAAGGTCTTCATGTCGGTGCGTGACGCCGACAAGGACCGCCTGCTGCCGATCGCCCAGGACGTCGCCGCGCGCGGTTACGTGATCGTCGCCACGACCGGTACGGCCGCCTTCCTGGAGCACAACGGCGTGAAGTGCGAGCGCATCAACAAGGTGCTTGAGGGTCGTCCGCACATCGTCGACCTGATCAAGAACGGCGAAGTCGTCTATATCGTCAACACGACGGAAGGCAAGCAGGCCATCTCCGATTCGTTCTCGATCCGTCGCGAGGCGCTGCAGCAGCGCGTCACCTATTCCACGACCGTCGCAGGCGCGCGTGCCCTCGTGCACTCGCTCGACTTCCACGCCAACGGCGAAGTGAACAGCCTGCAGGACCTGCACAAGGAGCTCAACGCATGAGCAGCACCCGTCCTCCCATGACCCAGAAGGGCGCCGAGCGCCTGCGCGCGGAGCTGGAGTACCTGAAAGGCCCGAAGCGCCAGGAAATCATCGCGGCGGTGGCAGAGGCGCGCGCGCATGGCGATCTCAAGGAGAACGCCGAGTATCACGCCGCACGCGAGATGCATGGCTTCAACGAGGGCCGCATCAGCGAACTCGAAGCCGCCTTGTCGAACTCGGAGATCATCGACACCGAACGCCTGGGCGTCGGCAAGCGCATCGTCTTCGGCGCGATCGTCGACCTGGTCGATGTCGACACCGACACCAAGGCCACCTACCAGATCGTGGGCGACCTCGAGGCCGACATCAAGCAGAACCTCATCGCGGTGTCGTCGCCCATCGCCCGTGCCCTCATCGGCAAGAGCGAAGGCGACGAGTTCGATTTCACCGCGCCCAATGGCGTGAAGAGCTACGAGATCATCGGCGTCCGCTACAGCTGACGCCTCAGAGCAGATCGGCCTGCTGCGCGGCGGTATACCAGAGCAGGCCGTAATGCCCATAGGGGAACGTGTAGCTGGCCGTTTCCCCTTGGATCTGCGACGTGTGCACGCCATAGACCAGGCACACGCCGCCGTAGCAGTTGATCTCGTCGGCGTACGACTTGAACGAATACATCTTCGCGCCGAAGCGGTGTCCCGCGATGCCGTTGAGGAAGGGGCTGCCGATCGACAGGCCCCAGGCCCCGCAGGTCGTCGTGGCGACGTTGAAGGGGTACATGCCGCACGAGTAGAGGCCGCGGAAGGCCCCCGCGATGCCGATGAAGGTGTTGACCGAACCAGCGGCGCCGATGCGATCGATCACGCGGGCGGCGAGGGTGGCGCCCATCGAGTGGCCGATGACATCGATCTTGCCCGTGCAGGAAGAGGCCAGCGCGTCGACGATGGCGTTCTCCACCGGCGTTTCCTCGCTGCCGTTATGGTCGTTGCAGGCGGCGCAGAACGCATTGCCCCAGCTCGGCGCCAGGATCTGCGATTCCGTGTAGCCACGCTGGCGCAGCAGGTCGTGGGTGGCCTGGAAATCGGACGGGCTGCCGGTGTTGCCGTGCACGAGCACGACGGAATCGACACAGGCCGCGTGGGCGGAACCGCAGGCGAACAACAGCAGGGCGAACAGCGACATGGTGAAACGCATGGCTTTGCCTCCGTGGTGTGATGCGCGCGGTCAGACCACCCCGAGCGCGTAGTAGGCGACGATCGCCACGAAGACCGCGAGGGTCTTGATGACGGTGATCGCGAAGATGTCGCGGTACGACTGGCGATGGGTGAGGCCGGTCACGGCCAGCAAGGTGATCACGGCACCGTTGTGCGGCAGCGTGTCCATGCCGCCGGACGCCATCGCGGCGATGCGATGGAGCACTTCCATCGGGATGCCGGCGGCGTGCGCGTTCTCGATGAAGGACTGGCTCATCGCGCCCAGCGCGATGCTCAGCCCGCCCGACGCCGATCCCGTGATGCCGGCGAGCACGGTCACGGAGACGGCCTCGTTGACGAGCGGGTTCGGTATCGCGTGCAGGGCGTCCGCGACCGTGCGGAAACCGGGCAGGGCGGCGATCACGGCGCCGAAACCGTACTCGGACGCCGTGTTCATCGACGCGAGCAGCGCGCCGCCCACGGCGGCCTTGCTGCCTTCGGCGAAGCGGGTGGCGACGGGGCGCCAGGCGAACGCCAGCACGCAGGCGATGCCGAGCAGCAGCGCACCTTCGACCGCCCATATCGCGGCCACCTTGGAAACCTCCTGCACGACCGGCGGCGCGCCGCCGACGACGGTGGGAACGAAGGACTGGGTACTGCCGTAGACGCGGGGTATCGCCACGGTGAGCAGCTTGTTCGCCACGCCCACGACGATCAGCGGAAGGAGGGCGATCAGCGGATGCGGCAAACGCTCGCCGGAGAACGCGACCGGCTCGTTGGCCAGGCCATCGCCATAGCCTTCGCCTGCGATCGCCGCCGCGCGCCGGCGGCGCTCCAGGTAGAGCAGGCCGACGGCGAGGATGAAGACCGAGCCCAGCGTGCCGAGCCACGGCGCGGCCCAGGTATCCGTGCCGAAGAACGCGGTGGGGATGATGTTCTGGATCTGCGGCGTGCCCGGCAGCGAGTCCATGGTGAAGGTGAAGGCCCCCAGCGCGATCGTTCCGGGGATCAGCCGCTTCGGTATCCGCGCCTGGCGGAACAGTTCCGCGGCGAAGGGATAGACCGCGAACACGACGACGAACAGCGACACGCCGCCATAGGTGAGCAGTGCACAGACCAGTACGATCGACAGGATGGCGCGCTTCTCGCCGAGCAGGCCGATGGTGCCCGCGACGATGGAGCGCGAGAAACCCGAGAGTTCGATCAGCTTGCCGAACACCGCGCCGAGCATGAACACGGGAAAGTACAGCTTGAGGAAGCCGACCATCTTGTCCATGAACAGGCCGGTGAACATCGGCGCGACGAGGCCGGGATCGGTCAGCAAGACCGCGCCCAGCGCCGCCACCGGCGCGAACAGGATGACGCTGTAGCCGCGGTAGGCGACCAGCATCAGGAAGGCCAGCGCGGCCAGCACGATCAGCAATGCCATCGAAACATCCGTCCCCAGGTCGGTCTAATGCGTCCGTCGGACGGCGAGTATCCGCAGGCGGGGGATGGCGCGGCACTGTACCAAGGTACAAGTGTGGCCATCACGGCCTGTTCCTATGCTTCGTGTCATTCGGCGCCGAGGGGGCGTCGCGCACAGGTATCCGGGGGATGTCCATGAAGCACGCACCGCTGACGCTGGCGATCGGTCTGGCAATCGGTTTCGCCGCCACGCTTCCCGCCATGGCGCAGGACGCCGGCCAGGCGAACGCGCCGACGACGGAGGCGAAGAAGAAGCAGCAGGAGGCCACGCAACTCACCGAGGTCACCGTGAGCGCGCGGCGCCGCGAGGAGTCGCTGGAGAAGGTGCCGGTCGCGGTGAGCGCCTTTTCCGAAGAAGACATGAAGGACCTCCAGGCGACGAGCATCGACGGCCTGCAAGGCGCGGTGCCGAACATGAACATCGTGCAGGGGCGCGGTTCGTCGTCGTCGGTGAACATCTTCATCCGCGGCATTGGCCAGCCGGATGCGTTGCAGACCTTCGACCCGGGCGTGGGCATGTACGTGGACGATGTCTACTACTCGCGCATCCAGGGTGCCCTCATCAGCCTGTTCGACGTCGACCACGTGGAAGTGCTGCGTGGGCCTCAGGGCACGCTGTATGGAAAGAACTCCACCGGCGGCGCGGTCAAGGTCGTCACGAAGAATCCGGGCAGCACGCCGGAAGGGTCCGTCGAGGCCACCTTCGGTAACTATGGCCGCCGGGAAGGCCGCTTCTACGGTTCGACGCCGCTGGGCAAGGATGGCGCCTGGTCGGCCTCGCTGGCCGGGGCGATCACGCGCAACGACGGTTATGTCCACGACTACAGCGGCCACGACTTCAACAACGACGACACCAAGTCGATCCGCGGCAAGCTGCGTTTCCATCCCTCGGACACTTTCGACGGCGTGCTGACCCTCGACTACACGAAGATGGACACGGCGCTCACGCTCGGCCAGCCGGTGTCGCCGCTGACCCGCACCGACCTCGTCCTCGGCACGGTGACCTTGCTGCGGCCGAACCTCGACGAAAAATACAATTTCCATACGCGGACCTCGTTCCCGTCGAACGACGGCCAGGAGCTCACGCACAAGGGCGTGGCGCTGAACATGAACTGGAAGTTGTCCGATCAGTGGAACCTGAAGAGCATCACCGCGTACCGCAAGCTCGACAGCGAATCCTATATCGACATCGATGCCTCGCAGTTCGAACTGGGCGACGTCTTCGTCGGCTTCCATCAGAAGCAGGCCAGCCAGGAATTGCAACTGGCCTTCGATAACGGCAGCAACGTCCAGTCGGTGTTCGGGGCGTATTTCCTGCGGGAAAACGTGCCGTCCACGCAGTACGCGTTCGCCGACGACCTGTTCGCCATCGCGGGCCGGACGGTGCCGTTCCTGCGCACCATCGGCGACGACCTCACCACGAAGAGCTGGGCGGGTTTCGCCCATGTGAACTGGGAATTCGTGCCGAGCTGGACGCTTGCCGCCGGCATTCGCTACAGCAGGGAAAGCAAGGATTACGACCGCACGACCAGCACGTTCTGGGGCGCGCCGCTGGCCGCCTTGAACGAAACCGTGCCGCTCGCGCGCAACAAGGACTGGACGGCGTGGACGCCGACGG
Organism: Luteibacter sp. KNZ12-1A; assembly: GCF_056755675.1. NCBI lineage: Bacteria > Pseudomonadati > Pseudomonadota > Gammaproteobacteria > Lysobacterales > Rhodanobacteraceae > Luteibacter > Luteibacter sp. KNZ12-1A. The sequence goes on from NZ_JBPGXU010000058.1 coordinate 15,393, forward strand.
TGAGCCTGCAAAAGCAGTTCGACCCGCAGACGATGTGGTATGTCTCCGCCAGCCGCGGCTTCAAGTCGGGCGGTTTCAACGGCCGAGCCAACTCGGCCGCCGAGGCGAAGACGGCCGAGTTCGATCCGGAATACGTCTGGACCTTCGAGACGGGCCTGAAGCTGCGCAGCGCGGATAACCGCCTGCAAGCCAACCTCGCGGCTTTCCACAGCAACTACAAGGATTTCCAGGCGCGCGTGTCCGAGATCCAGAATCCCGGTTCGCTGACGCCGACCTTCGCCTTTCCGGTGATCAACGCCGCGAAGCTGAAGATGGACGGCTTCGAGGCGGAAGGCGTCGCGCTGGTGGGGGAGGGCACGCGCCTGAGCACGCAGATCGGTTACCTGAAGGCGAAGTACGACCGCTTCGACGACGCGCGGCTCGATCCGTCGAACCCGCAGTACAACCCGACCATCCACGACCACGTACCGTTCTCGCCGAAATGGACGGCACGCGTCGCCGCCACGCAGACCTTCAACCTCGCCGGCGGCGCACTGACCGTCGGCGCCGACGCCTCCTACCGCACCGAGACCTGGCTCAGCGTGGACAACTACGCGGCCTTGAGCCAGAAGGCGTACACGCTGGTCGGCGCGTTCGGCATCTTCGATTCCGGCGATGGCCACTGGCAGTTCCGCGCCGGCGTCCGTAACGCGACGAACAAGGTCTACAAGACCGATGGCCAGGAGTTCTCGAGCGTCGGTAACATCCGCACGGCGTACTACGGCATGCCGCGCAATTACTACGCGTCGGTACGCTACAACTTCTGACAAGGGGAACACGATGCGCCGTCTGTTGCTTGCCCTCGCCTTGCTCGCCGGTGGCGCTTCCGCCGCCGACGCTCCCGCCACGTTGCCCGCGTTGAAAATCGACACGGCCCGCGTCACGGTGGCGGGCCTGTCTTCGGGCGCCTACATGGCGACCCAGGCCCAGGTCGCCTATCCGGATGTCTTCCACGGTGCGGCGCTGGTCGCCGGCGGCCCCTACGGCTGCGCCCAGGGGAAGCTCGACGTGGCCTTGGGCAGTTGCATGAAGGGAACGCCCGTGCCGGATGTCGCCGCTCTCGCGGCGCAGGCGCAGGCGCGTGCCGCCAAGGGAGAGATCGGCCCGCTGGCGAAGCTCGCCTCGGCGAAGATCTACGCGTTGCATGGCGCGCAGGACGCGCTGGTGGCACCGGTGGTGGGACACGCCTCGGCCGGCTTCTACGATGCGTTGAAGAAGGCCGATCCGTCCCTGGCCGGCATGAGCGTCATCGACGATGGCGACCGTGCGTTCGCCCATAACCTGCCGATCGCGGCCAAGGGCGACGACTGCGGCAAATCCGTCTCGCCCTTCCTCGGCCATTGCGGCTTCGATGCCGCCGGGGAGATCTTCGCGAAGCTCTACGGGAAGCCTTCGCGTGCCGCCTCGACGGCACGCGGCGAAGTTCGCGCGTTCGACCAGGATGCGTACAGGAAGGATGGCAAGGATGCCTTCCTGGCCTCGACGGGCTACGTGTACCTGCCGCCGGATTGCCTTGCCGGGAAGCCCTGTGGCGTGATGGTCGCCTTGCACGGCTGCAAGCAGAACGCGGACCTGGTCGGGAAGGCCTTCGTGGAGGATGCCGGGCTCAACCGCTGGGCGGACGTCTACGACGTGGCGGTCCTGTATCCTCAGACCCGCGCGGTGTTCGCGCCATTGAATCCGCAGGCATGCTGGGACTGGTGGGGTTATTCGGGGGAGAACTACGACACACGCGCCGGCGTGCAGTTGCGCTGGCTGGTGGATGCGCTGCGTGGGTTGGGGCTTCCGGCCGTGAAATGAGGGGAATCGCCGCTGAAGCGGCTCCCACAGGAGATCGCCTTATCGCGGGAGTCTCTTCCGGAAGCCCCATCGCGTGGGTTTACTCTGGAAGCCCCATCGTGGGGATTTCCTCTGGAAGCCCGGCCGCGGCAGCCCCCTGTGGGAGCCGCTTCAGCGGCGATGCTCTCCGCCATCCCCACCCATGAGCCCCTGGATCGTCACCACCGCCGCGGCGCTCTGGTTGTGCATGCTCTTCGCCGTGGCGCTCTTCGGCGAGCGCAAGCCCGCCTTCCTCGAACGCCGCTGGGCGATCGTCTATGCGCTGTCGCTGGCGATCCACTGCACCTCGTGGACCTTCTACGGCACGGTGACCCAGGCCTCGCGTTCCGGCTGGTGGCTGCCGCCGACCTTCGTCGGCGCGATCCTGATGTACCTGTTCGCCGTGGGCGTGTTGCGCCGGCTCGTCGTCATGGCACGCGACTACAACGCGGGATCGGTCGCCGATCTCGTTTCCGCGCGCCTGGGCCGGCATCGCGGGCTCGCCGCGCTGGTCACCGTGGTGATGCTGATCGGCATCGTCCCGTACATCGCCCTGCAACTGAAAGCCGTGGCGATGAGCTACGGCCTGCTCGCTCGCGGGCGTGACGCCGAGGCACCGGCGTGGCAGGACAGCGCCCTCTACGTCGCCTTGCTGATGGCCGCGTTCGCGATGTTGTTCGGTACGCGCCGCGCCTCGGCCATGGCGCATAACCGTGGCCTCGTCCTCGCCATGGCCTTCGAGTCGCTGTTCAAGCTGGCCGCGATGCTCGCGCTGGGGACCTTGCTGATCGATGCGGCGCCCGACCCGGCCGCGGTCGCGCGCGCCGCCGCCATGCCGCACGACGCCAGCGGTTTCCCCGCCCTGATCCTGCTCGGCGCGCTGGCGATGTTCACGCTTCCGCACCAGTTCCATGCGGGCATGGTGGAGTGCCGCGACGTGCGTCACGTGCGCACCGCGCGATGGCTCTTTCCGGCCTACATGCTGCTGATCTCGATGCCGATCCTGCCCCTGGCGAAGCTGGGTGACGCCACCCTCGCGCCGCTCGGCGTGCCCTCCGATCTCTATGTGCTGGCCTTGCCGCTGTCACGCCATCAGGGTGGGTTGGCCTTGTTCGCCTTCCTCGGCGGTTTGTCCGCGGCGACCAGCATGGTCGTCGTCGCCACGCTGGCGCTCAGCCTGATGGTGGTGAACCACTTCATCGCTCCGTTGCGCGTGCTTGGCGGCTGGGGCCGCGACGAGCGTGGCGACCTGCGCGGACAGGTCATCACGCAGCGCCGCGTGGCCATCGTCGTGGTGATCCTGCTCGCCTGGGCGTATAGCCGCATGCTCGCGGGCAACGACGCGCTGGCGGATATCGGCGGCATCTCGTTCTCCGCGTTGGCCGGTCTCGCACCCGCCCTGTTGATCGCCGTGTACCGGCCGCGTACGGGCGCACGTGCGGTGGGTGCCGGTCTCGTCGCCGGCACCGTGGTATGGCTGTACGTCGTGCTGCCAGCCCTGGTCGCGCCCGGTCCCACGTGGGTGACGGCGGGCCCGTTCGGCATCGGTTGGCTGGCACCGGATCGCCTGCTCGGGCTCGACGACTGGAGCCGCCTCGGCCGCGCCGTGGTGCTGGGGCTGGGCGCGAATATCGCCACGATCGTCCTGGTCGCGCCATCGCGCTACGGCCGTGCGGCCTTGCCTTCGGCGGAACTCGGTGGTGTCGATGTCGGCGACCTGCGCGCGCTGGCCGCACGTTTCCTGCCGGTCGAACGCGTGCATGCCTTATTCGCCGAGGCACCCGCGCACGGCGCCGCGGGCGGGGCGCTCGCGGCGCTCGTGGAGCACGAATTGGCGGCGGTGATCGGTGCCGGTTCGGCCCGCCTGCTGTTGCAGGTGGTCCACCGTCAACGCCAGGACGAACTGGATACCGTCGCCGCGATCGTCGGCGAAGCGACCCAGGACCTGCGCTTCAACCAGCGCGTGCTCGAAGCCGCCCTGGAAACGATGAGCCAGGGCATCTGCGTGGTGGATGCGGACTTGCGGCTGGTGGCGTGGAACAGGCCCTATGCGGAACTCTTCGGTTACCCACCGGACATGTTGCGGGTCGGCCGTCCGGCCTCCGACCTCGTCCGCCATAACGTCGCCAATGGCTTGATCGGCCCCGGTGACATCGACTCGCGCGTGGAGCGCCGCATGGCGCATATGCGCCGTGGTTCCCCGCACCTGGCCGAGCGTCGCTTCCCCGATGGAACGGTGGTGGAAATCCGCGGCAATCCGATGCCGGGCGGAGGGTACGTCGCCACCTTCACCGACGTCACCTCGTTCCGCGAGGCCGAGGACGAACTGATCCGCGCCAACGAGACCCTCGAGTTGCGGGTGGCCGAACGCACGGTCGAGCTGCAGCAGGCGATGGCTGCCGCCCATCAGGCGAACGAGGCCAAGGGACACTTCCTCACGGCGGTGAGCCACGACCTGCTGCAACCGCTGCATGCCGCGCAACTCTTCGCCCATGCCTTGCGTTCGGGGCACGGCGACGATGAAACGGCACGGCACCTCGATGGTGCGCTGGCCGCCACGGAGAACCTGCTTGCCGGCTTGCTCGATATCGCGCGTCTCGAAGGTGGCAGGCTGGAGCCGCGTGTCGTCGACGTGGCGCTCGCCGACGTCATCGGGCCACTCGCGGCGGAAAGTCGTGCGCTCGCGGCGGAACGGGGTATCCGCTTCGATTGCGTGCCGACCCGCGCATGGGTGCGTACCGACCCGCAGCTGCTGCGCAGGGTCGTGCAGAACTTCCTCGCCAACGCATTGCGTTATGCCGAAGGCGGGCGCGTGCTGTTGGGTTGCCGCCGGGCGGCTGGTGGAATGCGCATCGAGGTGTGGGATACCGGGCCGGGCATCGCGCCCGGTGACCGCGAAGTGATCTTCGAGGCGTTCCGCCGGGGCGACGCGGCGGCAGGACAAGGCCTGGGTCTGGGACTCGCCATCGCCGAGCGCACGGCGGCCCTGTTGGGCCACCCGCTGGCGTTGCGCTCCTGGGCAGGGCGCGGCAGCGTCTTCGACGTCGTCGCGCCCGGTGCCCCGTGCGGCGCGAACGAGGCACCGTCGCAGCCCGCGCTCGTGGCGGCGGTCACCGGCCACGCGATCGTCATGGACAACGATCCGGCGGCACTCGCCGCCACCGCGACACTGCTGCGAGGCCTCGGCTGGACGGTCGACGCCTTGCGCACGCCCGAAGGGCAGGCGACCGGACCGGACCTGCTCGTGCTCGATTACCACCTCGACGCGGGACGTACGGGGCTCGATGCCTTGCGTGTGTTGCGCGCGCGCTTCGGCGACGTGCCCACGGTGTTCGTTACCGCCGACCGCGATGTGGACCTGCGCGCACGACTCCAGGAAGCGGGAGGAAGTGTCCTCTACAAACCGCTGAAGCCGCTGGCGATGCGGCAAGCGATGCAACGCCTGGTCGCACGGGCGTAGCTGCTTCGGTCGTCCGTCAGGGTTCCGTCCCGCCCAGGTCCAGCGAGCGCAGCAACACGCCCGCTTGCGTGCGGTTGCGCACCTCGAGCTTTTCGAAGATCGCCGTGACGTGTGCTTTCACGGTGCGCTCCTGCACGCTCAGCCGGTCGGCGATCTGCTTGTTGAGCAGGCCTTCGGCGAGCATCGAAAGCACGCGGAATTGTTGTTCCGTGAGCCGTGACAGGCGGGCGGCGAGGGCGGTGTCGTGGGCATCCACGGGGAGCGCGGCGACCGCGCGCGCCAGCTCGGCGGGCAACCAGTGGCCGTGGTCCAGCACGTTGCGCACCGCTTCGGCGATGGTCGCCGGATCGGCGCTCTTGGGAATGAAGCCCGCGGCGCCATGCGCGAGGACACGGCGCACCACGGACGGCTCGTCGTGAGCCGACACCACCAGCACGGCGACGCCCGGGTATTGTCCGCGTAACGCGGCCAGCCCCGAGAGGCCGCGGCTTCCCGGCATGCGCAGGTCCAGCAGCACGAGGTCGGTGTCGGGCGCGGCGGCCAGCGCGGCGAGCAATCCCGCCAGGTCCGCCGCGTCGGACACGTCGGCATCGGGCACGGCCGCGGCGGCCGCTTGCCGGAGCGCGGCACGGAAGAGGGGATGGTCGTCGGCGACGAGGATACGGTTCATCGTCGCCGACGGTAGCGGTGTAACGCGGCTCCGTCGAGTGCGTGTTGCCCTTTCGTACGATGGCGCGTGGCGGGCCGCTTGCTATCGTGCGCCAATGTCACGCATCTTCTCCCTGGCCGTCATCGCCGCCGCTTCGTTCGGTGTCCTCTCCTGCGCGACGGTGCCCGCCACGAGGAAAGAGGCCATGTCCACACCCGACCGCTTCGGCGACGTACGTGTCACCACGCATCGCGACGGCGACGATCTGTTGAGCGCGGGACTCGGCTTGCGAGGACTCGCCGGTACGCCCGCGGCCTTTGCCCGGCCCGCCGCGCCGACCCCGGCGGAACTTCGCCGCCGAGCCATCCAGGCCAGTTGGAAGGGCATCGCGGATCTCGGTCCGCTCGGTGGCTTCGGTACGCTCTATGGGCAGGTGCCGAGCGTGCCCGGCCGCGAGTTCACCGCGTTCGCGACCTTGCCGGGTGCGCGCGTTCCGCATCGCGTGCTGGTCCAGGTGCCGGATGGTTTCGATCGCACGAAACGTTGCCTCGTCGTCACGGCGTCGTCGGGATCGCGCGGCATCTACGGCGCCATCGCGCTGGCCGGCGGCTGGGGCCTGCCGCGAGGCTGCGCCGTGGCATACACCGACAAGGGCACGGGCGCCGGCTATTTCGATACGGCGGACGGCACCGGCGTCGCGCTGGACGGCACGCGGGCGAAGGCAGGCGAGGCTCCGCTGGAATTCGAACCCGTGGGAGCGGCGCCGGACGCCGGCATCGCCGTGAAGCATGCGCACTCGGGCGACAACCCCGAAGCCGACTGGGGCAACCACGTGTTGCAGGCCGCGCGATTCGGCCTGGCCATGCTCGATCGCGCCTTTCCCGACGAGGCGCCGTTCACGGCGCGCAACACGCGCATCATCGCCACGGGCTTGTCCAACGGTGGCGGCGCGGTGTTGCGTGCGGCGGGTGATGACGAGGACGGCATGCTCGCCGCGGTCGTCGCGCTGGAACCGAACATCCATGTGCCCGGCCATGGCCGGGCCTTTTACGACTACGCCACGGAGGCCGCGCTGCTGCTTCCGTGTGCGCTCGCCGCGCCGGCGTTCGATGGCGTGCCCTTCGCCCGCGTGGCCACGGCCGCACCGCCGGCCTGGGCGCTGCGCTGCGCGTCATTGCGGGCCCACGGCAAGCTCACCGCGGCGACGCCGGGTGCGCAGGCCTCCGAGGCCCTGGCCATGCTGCGTGCATCCGGATGGCAAGACGGTGCGCTGGCGGTGGGTGCCTCGTCGACCTCGCTCGATCTCTGGCGCGCGGTGACCGCCGCCTACGCGTCGGCGTACCTGAGACGACCCGTGGGCCGCATGCCTTGTGGATTCTCGTACCACGCGCAGTATCCGGGCGGTGGGCTGGCGGACCCGGCCAGCGCGATCGTCCGCGCCGCCTGGTGGGCCGATGGCTCGGGCGTGCCTCCTGGTGCGGGCGTGGCGCTCGCGGGGGGCATCGACCTCTCGCTCGATCCGACCCTGCCCGGCAACCTGTGCCTGCGCGAGCTGTGGACCGGGCAGGGCCCGGATGCGCAGGGCCTGCGCCAGGGCGTCGAGGCCACGCTGGCCCGGCTTCCGCGTGCGGGGCTGCCGATCCTCGTCGTCCATGGCGCGCAGGACGGCTTGATCCCGGTGGCGTTCAGTTCCGAGCCCTATGTGGCGTGGCTGCGTGCGTCGGGACGCTTGCCGGTGTTCTGGAAGGTGCCGTATGCCCAGCATTTCGACGCCTTCCTGGCGTTCCCGGATTTCGGCGACCGTCACGTACCGTTGCTGCCGTTCGGATACGCCGCGCTGGACCGGGCCTGGGCCCACGTGGCCGAGGGCAGGCCGCTGCCCGAGGACGCGGCCGTGCGCGAGGCGCGTCCCCGCGGTCCCGGTGCGTTGACCGCGGAAAACCTGGGCTTGCCCTTGCCTTGAGGCCTTCGTCACGCCTTCTTGCTTGAACTCTTGGGAATGGGACGCCATCTTCGGTAGCCTTTGCAGCCCCCCGGCCCGGCCGCGCGAAGCGACCGGGCCGACTTTCAACGAGTTACAGGAATCGCGATGACCATCAACGTCACCATGAAGACGAACAAGGGCGACATTCACCTGCGCCTGCATGACGAGAAGACCCCGATGACGGTGGCCAACTTCGTCAACCTCGCCAAGCGCGGCTATTACGACGGCCTGTCGTTTCATCGCGTGATCCCCGATTTCATGATCCAGGGCGGCTGTCCGGAAGGTTCGGGCCGTGGCGGCCCGGGCTACCGCTTCGGCGACGAATTCGACGCCAGCCTCAAGCACGACAAGCCGGGCATCCTCTCGATGGCCAATGCCGGCCCGGGCACCAATGGTTCGCAGTTCTTCATCACGCACGGCCCGACCCCGTGGCTCGACGGCAAGCACAGCGTGTTCGGCGAGGTCGTGGGTCCGGAAGACCAGGCCGTGGTCAACAAGATCGTCGGCGACGACACCATCCAGAAGGTGACGGTCGAGGGTGACGTGGACGCGCTGCTGGAAAAGCAGGCGGCCAAGGTGAAGGAATGGAACGAGGTGCTCGACGCGCGCTGAGGCGGGCGAGGGTGCATCGAGGGGAAAACGCCGCCCGTGGGCGGCGTTTTCGTGTCCGGGTATCGCCGCTGAAGCGGCTCCCACGGGCAGCGAGACTTCGCCCACGGGTGCGGCAGGCCTCACGGGTGCGGCAGGTCTTGCGTGGGAGCCGCTTCAGCGGCGATCCGCGCGGCAGCGCGGCCAGACCTCCGCACCCCGTGTTAAAATGCCCGCCTTTGCCCATCCCCCGCCGAGGAAACGATGCCGCAGCTCGCCAAGCGTATGGGTCGCGCCAAGCCCAGTGCGATCATGGTCATTGCCGAGAAGGCCAAGCGCCTGAAAGCCGAGGGGCGCGACATCGTCAGCTTCTCGATCGGCGTGCCCAATTTCCTCCCCGGCGAGCACGTCTACGCCGCCGCCCGCGAGGCATTGGCGAAGGACTCGGGCCAGTACGGCAGCAATCGTGGCGCCGACGCGCTCATCGACGCCTTCCTGGCGCACATCGAGGCCCTTGGCCTCACCGGCTACACCCGCGCCAACGTGACGACCGGCGTGGGCGCGAAGCAGGTGCTCTACAACCTCGCCGAGGCCCTGCTCGACGAAGGCGACGAGATCGCCTTCCCGGCGCCGTACTGGACCAGCTACCTCGACATCGCCGAGATCGTCGGCGCGAAGATCAACATCCTGCCGTGCCCGCCGGAGCAGCACTACAAGCTCACGCCGGCCCAGCTCGATACCGCGCTGGCACGCAAGCCGCGCGTGTTCCTGTTCAACAACCCGTCCAATCCCACGGGCATGGTCTACACGCGTGACGAAATCGTCGCGCTGGCCGATGTGATCGCGAAGTATCCGGATACCTGGATCATCACCGACGACATCTACAACACGATGGTGTTCGACGGTGTCGGCTACCACAATTTCGTGCGCGTGCGTCCGGAACTGAAGGACCGCGTGATCTTCGTCGACTCGCTGTCGAAGACCTACGGCATGCCGGGCTGGCGGGTAGGCTTCATCGCCGCGCCGGAAGCCGTGGCGCTCGCCGTCACCACGCTCAACTCCAATCACATCACCAGCCTTCCGGAAGTGGTCGGTGCCGCGGCCGTCGCCGCGCTTTCCGGTCCGCAGGACGTCCCGGCGGCGAAGTGCGTGGAGTTCGCGGCCAAGCGCGACCGCGTGTACAACGCACTGGTTTCCATTCCTGGCGTGGTCTGCCCGCGTCCGCAGGGCGCGTTCTACGCGTTCCCGGACATCTCCGTGGCCTTCGGCAAGAAGCACCATGGCGTGGCCATCGAATCCGACGTGGACTTCTGCGCCGCGCTGCTGGAAGCCAAGGGCGTGGCCTGCGTGCCCGGCTCCGCGTTCGGCGAGCCACGCGCGCTGCGCATTTCCTATTCCTGTCCCGACGAGGCACTCGACAAGGGCATGGCCCGTATCGTCGAGTTCTTCGCCGAACTGAACTGATCGTCAGTCCCAAGCGATATCCCCGAGGAGTCGAAAGATGAAAGCACCCGTTCGCGTTGCCGTCACCGGCGCAGCCGGCCAGATCGGTTATGCCTTGCTGTTCCGTATCGCCGCCGGCGACATGCTGGGTCCGGACCAGCCGGTGATCCTGCACCTGCTCGAGATCACCCCGGCCTTGCCGGCCCTGCAGGGCGTGGTGATGGAGCTCAACGACTGCGCGTTCCCGACGCTGGCCGGCGTGGTCGCCACCGACGACGTGAACGTCGCCTTCAAGGACGTCGACTATGCGCTGCTCGTCGGCGCGCGTCCGCGAGGCCCGGGCATGGAGCGCAAGGATCTGCTGGAAGCCAACGGCGCCATCTTCGGTCCGCAGGGCAAGGCGCTCAACGATCACGCCAAGCGCGACGTGCGCGTGCTCGTCGTCGGCAATCCGGCCAACACCAACGCGCTGATCGCCCAGCAGAACGCCCCGGATCTCGATCCGAAGTGCTTCACGGCGATGGTCCGTCTCGACCACAACCTGTCTCTTATACACATCT